>NZ_JACNAC010000042.1:0-61486 GCF_017349775.1 Pseudomonas sp. GW460-12-10-14-TSB1 | reverse complement strand
TGCGGGCATCCCAGTCCACCAGCCGCTGCACGTCGCGCAGCATCGACTGGGCGTGGGCCAGCAGGTGGTGGGCGAAGACGATCGGCTGGGCCTGTTGCAGGTGGGTGAAGCCCGGGCAGATGCTGTCCACATGCTGTTCGGCCTGTTCCACCAGCGCCTGCTGCAGGTCCAGCACCTGCACCGCCAGGGTGCGGACATGGTCGCGCAGGAACAGGCGCAGGTCGTTGGCGGTCTGGTCGTTGCGCGAGCGGCCGGCGCGCAGCTTGCCGCCGAGGGCGCCAAGACGTTCGGTGAGCAGGCGCTCGATGAAGGTGTGCACGTCCTCGTCGTCCAGGGTCGGGCTCACCCGGCCGGCGCGGAAGTCTTCGCCAATGCGTTCCAGGGCCTCGAGCATGGTGCGGGTTTCCTGCTCGTCCAGCAGGCCGGCGCGTTGCAGTTCCCGGGCGTGGGCCTTGGAGCCGGCGAGGTCGTAAGGGGTCAGGCGGAAGTAGCGCTCGGGGCAACGCGACAGGGCGGCCAGGGCCTCGGACGGGCCGCTTTTGAAACGGGCGCCCCAGAGGCGGTCGGTAGGCTGGTTCATTGTTTTTTTCCTCGTCGATAACGCGAATTGAATTCGGTACAGCCGACCGGAAGGACACCCTGACAACCCGCGAAAGGGCATCGGAAAGTCTTCGGGTCAGGCAGGTTTCAAGAGGGCAGTAGCAAGTGGCGAGAACTGATCGAAGTGTCAGTTTTTAATTGCGTTGAATCAGCGAGTTGCAGCTGGTCCAGGGAATACTTTGATGGTTGCCAAGCCTTGTTTTCTGTGTTCATTATTATTTGTCGGCTGTGTTTTTGTTGTGCAGCAAAGCCTGTTGAATATGCCGCCCGAGGTCAATAAGCATTATGGAAACCCCACTTTCCAATTCTGGAAACCCACCGATTAAAACCGCCCACAGAGCACCGCTGGCACTCAGCGGACTGGACTTCAAACTGCTCAAGGTATTCAAGGCGGTGGTCGAGGCGGGCGGCTTCAGCGCTGCGCAGAACGAGCTGAACGTGGGCCTTGCGGCCATCAGCAAACAGATCTCCGACCTGGAGATCCGCATCGGCATGCGCCTGTGCACCCGGGGCCGGGAGGGGTTTTGCCTGACCGAGGAAGGCAGCCTGGTGTATCAGGCATCGATTGATCTATTTGCCTCGGTTGACAACTTTCGTGATCGGCTTAGTTGCGCGCAGAATGAAATAATTGGCGATCTTGGAGTGGGGGTTATTGATAATACGATCACCGATGTCAATTCACCGTTAGTTGCTGCCTTGCAGCGTATAAATATTGAATCTCCGAAAGTAAGGTTCAGACTTTACGCTTCGCAACTGGATGAAGTGGAACGGGGCGTGGTGGAGGGGCGCTTAGTTGCCGGAATAGTGCCGGTCTATCAAAAGCGTGAAGAGTTCGACTATTTCAAGTTATATGACGAAGAGTCCGCGGCTTATTGCGCCGAAGGGCATCCGTTGTTCAGCGTGGCCGATAGCGCAATCGACGCCGAGACGCTCAAGCAGCATGAGTTCATCAACCACCGCTATGCGATCCATCAGGAGAAGAGCCACTTCGCCGTGTACGACAGCTTTTCGGCGGCGGCCTCCCAGGTGGAAGCCGTGGCCATACTGATCAAGACCGGGCGTTTCCTCGGGTTTCTGCCCCGGCACTATGCCGCGGCGCTGGTAGAGCGCGGCGAAATGCGCGCGCTGCTTCCAGACCTGGTGCACTACAGCACGCCTTTCAGCCTGATCCTGCGTCACAACACGGTGCGCAGCCCTTTGGTGAAAGCCTTCGCCCAGGCGCTGGGAGTGGATCTCAAGAGTAATGGCTGACACTACCCAAGTTCTCGGACCGGGGATTAGGGGGTTGTTGCTGAAGTCGCTGCGGAAAGTGCAGCGGTCGATCAGGCGAGGCGCCTGAAACGGGTGGCCGATATATCCTGCGTAATGGCATTTTCAGCCCAGGACTACTGTCCTTTAGATTCCCGCACGGTTATCCGCATGAAGTAACCGGTGAGTACAAGACATGCCATTGGCGGTCCCGCCCGCAAGCCATTTTAAATAACGCGGAGTGGCAGTCTTAGATGCCTGGAAACACCCCCGAACACCCCTCTATAGGAACGAAGCGTGCCCGCGATAAAGCCGGCATATTCAACATCGATATGGCCTGCCAGACCGCCATCGCGAGCAAGCTTCGCTCCTACGATGGGCTTGGTTCAGCAGGCAACGTCAGGCGCATGGCGCAGCGCCGGGTCGCTGGCAGGCCGTGGCGGGCCTCCTCGGCCAGCACCTGTTGCAGGCGCGGCCCCAGTTGCTCGGCGTCCAGGGTGACGAAGCCGAAGCGCTGGTAGAAGGGTTCATTCCACGGCAGCTGGCGAAAGGTGCTCAGGGTCAGGGCGCTGAAACCCCGTTGGCGTGCCTGTTCGCACACCCTCTCCAGCAGGCGGCGGCCAATGCCGCGCCCCTGGGAGTTGCTGGCGACCGAGATTTCCCAGATATGCAGTGCATCGGCGAAGGTCTCGGCGTCGAGGAAGGCACACACCTGCTGGTCGAGCACGGCCACCCAGACCCGCTGCTGGCGGATATGGGCCAGGTGATGCATAGCATCGGGCACCTCGGCGTCGGCCAGCCAGGCCAGTTCGGGGTCGCGGCGAAACAGTGCGGCGGCGCTGCGTTCGATGGCGGGGAGCAGAATGGCATCGGCCTCTATGGCCAGGCGGATTTGCAGAGTCATGGAGCGCGAGTGTAAGGAGCCAGGGGGCGGTGGGGCAACCTTCAGGGTTGGGTGGTGCCGGGCAGGTGCAGCATGACGTAGTCATTCTTGTCGAAGCGCCCGCTGAGCACCGGGGCCAATCGCGCCAGGGGCGTTGCCTTGAGTGTCGCCAGCTCGCCTTGATCCATGATCACCCAGGCCGGGCCCGGGATGGCCGCAAGGGCCTCGGGGCGTTCGGTGAACAGCGGCTGCAGGTCCTGGTCGAGGTTGACCATGAACTTGATCGCCTTGGCGTCCTTGCCCATATGGTGCAGCACCACCGGGGCCGGGTCCTGTTCGATCAGCTTCCAGGCGGCCATGCTGAAGGTGCGGGTGTCGTAGAGCTGCCGGGCCAACGGTTCGAACCCAAGGATATAGGCACTCCAGACGGCCAGCACGGCGCCCAGGGCCAGGCCGCCGGTACGCCAGCGCGGCATGCGCAACAGGCCCAGCGCCGCCAGTTGCAAAACGCCGAGCAGCACCAGCAGAGGGCTCAAGCCGGTCAAGGGTTCGGCAAAGCGTCGTTGCGCCACCAGCAAGGCCGCTATCAGCAACCCCGGTGTCAGCAGCCACAGGCCCTGGATGCCCTGGCGCAGCCAGGCCAGGCCGCGACCCTGGACGTTGTGGAAGGGATAAGCCGCGACGATCGCCAGCATGGGCAACATCGGCAGCAGGTAGCGGGCTTTTTTCGCCTGGGGAATCGACAGGCCGATCAACACCAGCAGAGCCGCGGCGCTGCACAGCACCAGCAGTCTGCGCGCGGGGTCCTGCTGTTCGCGGGGGCCGAGCCACACCGCCAGCCAGGTCAGGATCGCCAATGGGTAGGCCAGGGCATAGTTGCCCAGGGAGCTGCTGAAGTAATACAACACGCCGCTGCTGCCTTCGCTGCCGTCCATGCGCCCGGTGAACTGCATACGGATCACCTCCTGCATAAAGGCCGGGCCGCCGCTCAGTCGGGCCAGCCACAGCAACAGCGCCACGCACGCCAGCAGCAGGAGCAGGGCGCTGCCACCGAAGATAAGCATGCGTCGCCACTGGCCTTCGAGCAGGTAATAGCTGCACAGCATGCCGCAGGGAATCACCAGGCCGATCGGCCCGCGAATGGCGAACCCTGCGACTAGCAACGCGAGGATCAGCCACAGGCGCCGCGGCGCGGCAAAGTGATCATGGGCATAGCCCAGGTAGAACACCGCCAGGGCGATGGCGGCGAGCATCAGGTCGAGGGAGACGGCGCGGGTTTCGGTGATGAAGGTGCTGCTGAGCAACAACAGGGCGATGCTGGTCAAGGCCCAGGTTTTCGAACAGGGCGCCAGCAGGCGGTACATGAAGTTGACGATCAGCGCCCCGGCGATGGCCGTGGGCAGCCAGGCCGCGAGGGTGGTGACCCGGCCGCAGGCCAGGGCGAACAGGTCGATCAGCAGGGTCGAGGCGCTGGAATAGTCAGCGTAGAGTTGGCCATAGGTGGTGGGAAAGAAGCCCGGCCCATGGCGCAGCATCTCCTTGGCGAACAGTACGAAGCGCGAATCGAAGCCGATCACCGTCACCTGTCCGGCGCCGGCACAGAACAGCAGCAGGGCCAGCAGCCCCAGCCCCCAGGCTTGCCAATGCAGGGTGCTGGAAGGAGCGGTGCCGGCCCTGGGCATTCAGGCCTTGGCCCTGGCGTCGGCCCATTGCCGGTGAGGAATCGGCAGCTGGCGCGACTCGCCGCGGCCGATCGGGAAGTAGGTGAAGCCGCCACGGGCCAGGCGCTCGGCGTCGTACAGGTTGCGCCCGTCGAAGATCACCGGGGCCTTGAGGCGCTGTTGCAGCAGTTGGAAGTCCGGCGCCTTGAACTGCTGCCACTCGGTGCAGATGATCAGTGCGTCGGCGTCGTTGAGCACCGATTCCGGGGTGCCCATCAGCATCAGCTTCGGTTCGTCGGGGTACAGGCGCTGGGTTTCCTGCATGGCTTCCGGGTCGAAGGCGCGCACATTGGCGCCGGCGGCCCACAGCGACTCCAGCAGCACCCGGCTGGGGGCATCGCGCATGTCGTCGGTGTTGGGTTTGAAGGCCAGGCCCCAGAGGGCGAAGGTCTTGCCTTTCAGGTCGCCCTGGTAGAAGGCGTTGATGCGCTCGAACAGCTTGTGTTTCTGCCGCTCGTTGATGGCTTCCACCGCTTGCAAAAGGTCACTGGAGCAATGGGCCTGCTCGGCGCTGTGGATCAGTGCGCGCATGTCCTTGGGGAAACACGAGCCGCCATAACCGCAGCCCGGGTAGATGAAGTGGTAGCCGATGCGCGAGTCGGCGCCGATGCCCAGGCGCACCGACTCGATGTCGGCCCCCAGGTGTTCGGCCAGCTCGGCGATCTGGTTGATGAAGCTGATCTTGGTCGCCAGCATGCAGTTGGCGGCGTACTTGGTCAGCTCGGCGCTGCGCAGGTCCATGAACATGATGCGGTCATGGTTGCGGTTGAACGGTGCGTACAGGTCGCGCATCACGTCGCGGACTTCCTCGCGCTCGCAACCGACGATGATCCGGTCCGGGCGGCGGCAATCGGAAACCGCCGAGCCTTCCTTGAGGAATTCCGGGTTGGAGACGATATCGAACTGCAGGGCGCGCCCGTCCAGGGCCTTTTCGATGTGCGCTTTCAAGGTGTCGCCAGTGCCCACCGGCACCGTGGATTTCTCCACCAGGATCACCGGCTTCTCGCGGTGCCGGGCCACGGCGTCGCCCACCGACAGCACATAACGCAGGTCGGCCGAGCCGTCCTCGCTGGACGGCGTGCCGACCGCGATAAACAGCACCTGGCCATGCTGCACCGCGAGTTTTTCGTCGCTGGTGAAGCTCAAGCGTTTGCTTTCCAGGTTGTCGCGCACCAGGCTCGACAGTCCGGGCTCGAAGATACTGACGTGCCCCTGTTGCAGCTGCTGGACCTTGTGTTCGTCAATGTCCATGCAAATGACATCGTGGCCGACTTCGGCCAGCACGGCGGCCTGCACGAGGCCGACGTAACCACTTCCAAATACGCTGATTTTCATGGGGTATTCCTGGGACTTGTCGCGGGAGCAGGTCGTGAGTTGATGGTAATGACGCCGAGGATGACCAAGGCCACCCCCAGGGTTTTCGAGAGACTGAACGGCTCGTTGAACAGCGGCAGCGCGGCGGCCAGCAGGTAGACCAGGGCGTAGCTGATGCTGAGCAGGGAATAGGCCCGGCCCAGCGGCAGGTCGCGCAGGGCCAGCAGCCAGCAGAGCATCGACAGGACATAGGCGAGGATCGCCGCCAGCACCACGCCCAGCGCCAGCAGGTCGACCTGGCCGCCAGGCAGCACCGCCAGCCAGTCCGCCGGTGCCGGCAGGCGGGTCATGCTCCAGCGCATGCCCAACTGCGCGGCGCTGACCAGCAGCACGCTGCCCATGGCGAAGGTGAAGCCCAGAGCCCGGCTCATGCGTGGCGACTCAACAGCAGCACGCCAGCGAGCACCAGCGCCACGCCTAGCCAGTGGCGGCGGTCGATGGCTTCATGGAACACGAAGCGGGCGATCAGGGTGATCAGCACGAAGTTCAGGCTGAGCATCGGGTAGGCGATGCCGACTTCGACCCGCTGCAGCACCAGCAGCCATACCAGCAAGCCCAGGCCGAGGCTGGCCAGGGCCAGCCACAGCCAGGGCGAGCGCAGTTTGGCGAGCACGCCCGAAGACTGGCCGCGCCAGCTTTCCACGGCGAACTTCTGGGCGATCTGGCCCAGGCAGGTCAGCAGGCAGGCGACGAGCAGCAGCAACAGGCTCATGGTTGGCTCTGGGGGAAGATCAGGATCACGAGATTGCCCTGGTCATAACGTTTGAAATCCTGCGGCAACAGATCGATCTCGTAGTGTTCATCTCCATTGATGCGCATCACCACGCCCACCTGGCCTTGCTTGCGTGCCTCAGGCATCCATTCGCCGACCTTACGCAGGTCGATATAGCGATGCTGGGTGTCAGGATAGGCCAGGCCATATTTCACTTCGCCTGTCGTGTTGTACAAGGCGATATCCGGGCGCTTGAGGCGCCAGGCCAGGGCCGAGGCGGCGCCCAGGTCGTTGCTCACCAGGGTGTGGCTCTGGGCGAGTTCCTCGGCGTGATCGATGATGAATTGATCCGGTGTCTTGTTGTAGACCACGGAGTTCGGCAGGCCGGCGGGCAGCAGGGCGATGAACAGCCAGCTGCCGAGCACTGGCGCGGCCCACAGTTGCAGCGGGCGGAAGGCCGGCAGCAGGTTGCTCATGTTCCAGCCAAGCAGGGCCAGGAACACCAGCACCAGATGCCCGGGCTCGTTGCTGTACAGCGGCTTCTTCAGCTGGAAATACACCAGCGCCAACAGCAGCAACAGGCCCAGCACCAGGTTGAGCACAGCGTTGAGGCGGATGATCCGGGTCTGCCCGGCCTGCAGGCGGTCGCTCAGGCTATTGCCCATCAGCAGCGCCAGGGGCAGCAGGCATGGCAGGATATAGGCTGGCAGCTTGCCCTTGCTCAGGCTGAAGAACGCCAGGGGCAGGATCAGCCACAGCAGCAGGAAACCGATGCTCGCCTGGCGCCGGGTCTGCCAGGCCTGCTTCAAGGCGCCCGGCAGCACCAGGACCCAGGGCATGCTGTAGGCCACCAGCAACGGCAGGTAGTACCACCATGGCGAGGCGTGCTGGGCGTCGTCACCGGCAAAACGACGGATGTGTTCATGCCAGAAGAAGAAGCGCCAGTAATCCGCTTCCTGGGCATGCACCGCCAGGGCCCACGGCAGGCTGACGACAATCGCCACCAGCACCGCTACGCCGCCGTAGATGAACAGCTCGCGCAGGCGTTTCTGCCAGGCCATGTAGGGCAGGGCGATCAGCACCGGCAGCAGCCAGGCAAGGAAACCCTTGGTCATGAAGCCCATGCCACAGGCGAAACCCAGGCCGGCCCAGGCCAGCAGGCGGCCGCGCAGCGTCTGGTTGTCCAGGGCGAACCACAGGGCCACCAGGCTCAGGTTGACCCAGAAGGTGAACTGCGGGTCGAGGTTGGCATAACCACCGGCGCCGACCACCACGCAGAAGCTCATGTACAGCAGGGCGCAGACCAGGCTCTTGCGCGGGTCGTTCCACAGCCGCCTGGCCATCAGGTAGGTGAGCAGCACGCTCAGGCCCATGCTCAGGGCCGAAGCCACCCGCACGCCGAACAGGTTCTGGCCGAACACCGCCTGGCCGAGGGCGATCATCCAGTAGCCGGCGGCCGGCTTCTCGAAATAACGGATGCCCATGAAATGCGGCGATGCCCAGTTGCCAGTCAGGAGCATTTCCTGGCTGATCTGCGCATAGCGGGTTTCATCGGGAATCCACAAACCGTGGGTGGCCATCGGCAGCAGGTAGAACAGGCCAAAGGCAAGCAGTAAAAGAGGCAGGGCCCAGCGTCTGGTCATGCGCCTTGCACCCCCAGCCAGCCTTCGCGACCTTCGAGGGCGCCACGAATGACCTGCCCCTGGGGCAGGCTCTGCAAGGACGCGGGCAACAGCTCGCCCAGGGTATTGAAATGAATGTCGCGCTGGCGGGCTTGCGCCAGTAGCTGACGAAAATCGTTGGCCATCAGAATCCCTTCGACCTCGGCGTGAATGGTGTAGACGTTGAGCCTTTCAGGGCTGAACCGGTCCAGGATGAATGTGTTGAAGTCATGAGCCGCAACGGTCGGCCCGACCACTTCGTCGAAGGTCGGCAGGTCGACCGGAATCTGCGGGGCGCCCAGGCCGCCGTCCGCCAGCCGTGGCTGGAAGATCGAGGTACCGCGGCAATCGCTGTTGTAGCGAAAGCCGAAGCCCTGCTTGGCCTCGATCACCGACTCGTCGGCGCGCCAGCCGGCGGCTGCCGAGCAGTCGACGCGCTGGCCGAGAATGTCATTGAGGGTGTCGACGCCCTGGCGGATCTGCTCGATCAACTGCGCCTGGTTCCAGCGCCCGGCATTGGCCTGCCAGCCGTGGTGATCCCAGGCGTGCAGGCCGACTTCATGGCCGGCGTCCCGGGCCCGGCGCATCAGGTGCCCGAGGTCGCGGCCAATCGGCTTGCCCGGCCAGGCGGTACCCGCCAGCAGGATGTCCCAACCATAAAGGCCGGCGGCGTTGGAACGCAGCATCTTCCACAAGAATTGCGGACGGATCAGGCGCCACAGGTGGCGCCCCATGTTGTCCGGGCCGACGCTGAAGAAGAAGGTCGCCTTGATACCCGCCTCATCGAGCAGTTCCAGCAACCGCGGCACCCCCTCACGGGTGCCGCGATAGGTGTCGACATCGATTCGCAGACCTGCCTGCATCAACATGCTTCTTCTTTAGAGTGCTCCGCGATTTCGAGCATGGCTTCGCGCAGGAAGAAGTCCAGCGTGTTGCCGATGGTTTGCTTCATCTCGACGCTCGGCTCCCAGTTCAGCAGGCGCTTGGCGTTGGCGATGCTCGGTTTGCGGTGTTCCACGTCCTGGTAACCGGCGCCGTAGAAGGACTTGCTCTCGACGTCGCGGAAGCCGGCGAACGGTGGGAAGTTGCCACGCAGCGGGTGGGCTTCGAACTGACGCAGCAGCTCTTCGCCCAGCTGGCGGATGCTGGCTTCGTTGTCCGGGTTGCCGATGTTGATGATCTGGCCGTTGCACGCATCGTTTTCGTTGTCGACGATGCGCGCCAGGGCCTCGATGCCGTCGGCGATATCGGTGAAGCAGCGTTTCTGCTCGCCGCCATCGAACAGGCGGATCGGCGTGCCTTCCACCAGGTTCAGGATCAGTTGGGTGATGGCCCGGGAGCTGCCGATGCGCGCCGAGTCCAGGCGGTCCAGGCGCGGGCCCATCCAGTTGAATGGACGGAACAGGGTGAAGTTCAGGCCCTTGCTGCCGTAGGCCCAGATCACCCGGTCCAGCAACTGCTTGGACACCGAGTAGATCCAGCGCTGCTTGTTGATCGGGCCGACGATCAGGTTGGAGCTGTCTTCGTCGAAGTTCTGGTCCTGGCACATGCCGTAGACCTCGGAGGTCGACGGGAAGATCACGCGCTTGTTGTATTTGACGCAGTAGCGGACCAGCTTGAGGTTCTCTTCGAAGTCCAGTTCGAACACGCGCAGCGGGTTGCGGGTGTATTCGATCGGGGTGGCGATGGCCACCAGCGGCAGGACCACGTCGCACTTCTTGATGTGGTACTCGATCCACTCGGAGTGAATGCTGATGTCGCCTTCGACGAAGTGGAAGCGCGGATGGCTGCGCAAGCGCTCGATGGCGTCGGAGCCGATATCCAGGCCGTAGACCTCGTACTTGTCGTCACGCAGCAGGCGCTCGGACAGATGGTTGCCGATGAAACCGTTGACACCAAGGATCAGTACCCGGGTGCGTCGCGGCGCACGGCCGGATTCGGCGCCGCGCAGCAGCGAGCCATCCACCAGGCCCAGCTCGTTGGCCAGTTGCGGGCCGCTCAGGTACAGACCGTTGTCGTTGCGCTGGCCGGCGTTGATCAGCAGCGAGTCTTCGCCGCAGGCAATACGCAGCGGATCGATGCTGATCACCCGGCCCGGGGCCTGGCCTTCGTTGCCCTTGACCACCTCGGCGCTCCAGACGATCAGCTTGTGCTCGCCCACGGCGCAGAATGCGCCCGGGTAAGGCTTGGTCACGGCGCGCACCAGGTTGAACAGCTGTTCGGCCGGCTTGCTCCACAGCAGCTTGCCGTCGGCTGCTGTGCGGCGACCGAAGTAGCTGGCCCTGGATTCGTCCTGGGCGGTTTCGCTGACCTTGCCTTGCGCCAGGGCGGGCAGGATGTCGCGCAGCAGGCTGGCGGCGGCATCGCGCAGCTTGCCGTGCAGGCTCAGCGCGGTATCGCTGCGCTCGATGGCCACCCGTTGCTGGGCAATGATCGCGCCGGCATCCGGGCGCTTGACCATGCGGTGCAGGGTCACGCCGGTTTCGCTTTCGCCGTTGACCAGCACCCAGTTGGCCGGCGCGCGCCCGCGGTAGCTCGGCAGCAGCGAACCGTGCAGGTTGAACGCGCCCTTGCTGGCGGTGGCCAACAGCGCTTCGCTGAGCAGGTTGCGATAGTAGAAAGAGAAAATGTAGTCGGGCTTCAACTTGGCGATGCGCTCGACCCACAGCGGATGGTTGGCGTCTTCCGGGGCATGCACCGGGATGCCCTTGAGCGAGCACAGCTGGGCAACGGAGCCGTAGAAGGTGTTTTCCTTCGGATCGTCGGCATGGGTGAAGACCGCGCCGATTTCATAACCCGCGTTGAGCAGGGCTTCGATGCCGGCGCAGCCGATATCGTGGTAGGCGAAGACAACAGCTTTATGACTCATGGCGAAACCTGATCGGAGAGAGTGGAAGTTAGACCGTCGACCGTGACAGCGGGAGCAGGGGCGGCAGGCTGGCTGCGCAGAACTTTTTCAATGAAGAAGCGCGGACGGGCGCGCACATCGCTGTACATGCGACCCAGGTATTCGCCCAACAGGCCCATGCCGATGAACTGGCCACCGGTGAACACGAACAGGATGGCGAATAGCACGAACATACCGTCGCCGGCCCATTCGGCACCGAACACCAGGCGCAGGAAGATCAGCATCAGGGCGAACAGCACGCCGAGGCCGGCCATGCTGAAACCGATGATGCTCAACAGGCGCAGCGGCGTGGTGGTCATGCAGGTGATCAGGTCGAACATCAGGTTGATCAGGCGCATCGGGCTGTACTTGGAATCGCCGTGTTCACGCTCGGCGTGGTTGACCTGCACTTCGGTGGTGTGGCGGGCGAAGCTGTTGGCCAGGATCGGAATGAAGGTGCTGCGTTCGCGGCAGGCGAGCATCGCGTCGACCACGCTGCGGCGGTAGGCGCGCAGCATGCAGCCGTAGTCGTTCATGGCCACGCCAGTGGAGCGTTTCACGGCCAGGTTGATCAGCTTCGACGGCCAGCGGCGCCAGGCGGAATCCTGGCGGTTGTTGCGCACCGTGCCGACCACGTCGTAGCCCAGCTCGGCCTGGGCCACCAGGCGCGGGATTTCTTCCGGCGGGTTCTGCAGGTCGGCGTCCAGGGTGATGACCACGTCGCCGCGGCACTGCTCGAAACCGGCCATGATCGCCGCATGCTGGCCGTAGTTGCGGTTGAGGATCACCGCCACCACCGGGCTGCCTTCGCGGCCGGCGGCTTCCTCGAGGATCTGTGCCGATTCGTCGCGGCTGCCGTCGTCCACCAGGACGATCTCGAAATCGTGCTTGAGCTGTCGGCAGGCCGCTTCAGTGCGCCGCAGCAGTTCGGGCAGGCTCTCTTCTTCGTTGTAGACCGGAATGACGATCGACACGAACTGGATTGGATAAGGTTTCAAAGGTTTCGGTCCAGACAGGTTTTGATGGCGCCGACGACCCGCTCGACATCGTCGAGGGTCATGTCGGGGAACAGCGGAATCGAGCACAGGCGTGCCGAGTTCCACTCGGTATTGGGCAGCCGCACATCCGGGAAGCGCTGGCGGTAATAGCTGTGCAGGTGAGTGGCGACGAAGTGGATGCCGCTGCCGATGTTCTGCTCCTGCAAGGCTTTCATGAAGCCGTCGCGATCGATGCCGCAACGCTCGGCGTCGATGCGCAGGATGAACAGGTGCCAGGCATGTTGCTGCGGATACGAGGGCAGGTGCAGCGGTTGCACCGGCAGGTCGCGCAGTTGCTCCAGGTAGGCGTTGGCCAGGAGCTCGCGCTGGCGATTGATTGCGTCCAGGCGCTGCAACTGCACCAGGGCAATGGCGGCATTGATATCCGCCAGGTTGTATTTGAAGCCGGGCTCGATCACCTCGGCCTGTGGCTTGCGCCCGTGGGTCAGGCGGTCATAGGCGTCGACCCCCAGGCCATGAAACTTGAGCATGCGCACCCGGTTGGCCAGGGCCTCGTCATCGCTGACGAACATCGCGCCTTCGGCGCAGGTCATGTTCTTGATCGCATGGAAGGAAAAGATCGCCGTGCCCCGGGCGCCAATGGCGCGGCCACGATAGGTAGTGCCGGCGGCGTGGGCGGCGTCTTCGATCACCGCGATGCCGTGTTTGTCGGCCAGGGCGTAGAGCGGATCGAGGTCGAAGGCGGCGCCGGCGTAATGCACCGGGATGATCGCCTTGGTCCGTGGCGTGATCGCCGCTTCGACGGTGGCGGCATCGGTCATCAGGGTGTGCGGATTGACATCGACGAAGACCGGCGTCGCCCCCAGCAGGCAGATCATGTTGGCCGTGGAAACCCAGGTCTGCGAGGGGGTGATCACCTCATCGCCGGGGCCGATGCCCAGCGCCAGCAGGGTAATGTGCATGCCGCCGGTGGCCGACGACAGCGCCACCGCGTGCTTGCAGCCGACCCGCGCGGCAAATTGCTGCTCAAGCTCCTGGTTTTTCGGTCCGGTGGTGATCCAGCCAGAACGTAGAACCTGCTCGACCGCAGCAATCTCTTCATCGCCAATACTCGGGCGCGAGAAAGGAAGGAAAGCCTGGTTCATTGAGACCTCGGGGAAAAAGGATTTTCAGCAATCGAAAGGAGAAAAAGCGCCTGTGCTACAGCTGGGAGTATTCAAAAAAGGCGTTTTTGGTTCGGTCATTGAAGCGCGTCCATAAGTGAGGTCGTTGTGGTCGTCCATGCCTGATTGCAGTAAAGACCATGCAGGGTAAAAGTAAAGCCAGATCAGTGTGTTAGCTTTTGTTTCAATCAGATGACCGGGCTGACTCCCTGCGCCTATGAATGGATTCAGGTTAAGCGGAAAAATGTGAAACGAACATGAAAAAAAGGCCAACGGAGCGTTTATCTTTCACCTAGACAGCCAGTGTTCAGACTTCGCCACTAGTTGATCGGGAAAACCCTCGTTACAGCATCCCCAAGGTGTTTTTTTCGCGGATAACAGGGGTGAAAGTCGCTTGGCCGAGAGAGGTTCTTTTACCTTTGCAGGCGCCACTGTTTTCAAACACCACATGAACTAAGGAGCATCCGTTTGCACATCACCGACCCGTGGACGCTCTATCTTGCTGCCTTGACACCTTCGGGGCGCCGACCGATACGACCTTTGACAGGGCCGTGGCGTTCCCGTCGTATACTCCGTCGGGCTTGTAGCGGCGCTCGATCGCTTGCCTGAAGTCAAACGGCACTCTTGTCGGCAGAGTCCGGGGGAGGGAAGGCGCCGGCAATAACACTGCTCTACCATTCACCGTTGAATAACCACCGGCCACTCAATAACGAATAGAAGCCAACAAGAGGCTCGTTGTGTGATTGACAGAACACCAGCCAAAGGCGTTTCTCTTTTCAGCCTGTTGTTACTGCCGCTATTGCTGGGAAGGGTTCCTGTGCTCGAGGCACACGAGTCTCTCGAGTTGCTGATGCCGGACGCGCCACCCCTGACCATGGTCAACCAGGGCGAGCGTCACGGCATAGTCGGCGATGTTGTTTTGCGGGCACTGAAAAAAGCCGGATATGCCAGCGAACTGAGAACCCTGCCGTGGGCGCGGGCGCAGAAATATGCCCTCGAAAAGGACAGCGTCCTGCTCGCGCCGCTCAGCCGGACACCCGAACGGGAAGATCGCTACACCTGGATTGCCCCGATCATGCAGATGGACAGGGCATTTTTCAGTCTCGAGCATAAAGTGGCGACCTTCGACGAAGCCCGGCAGCGCTTCAAGACCATCGCCGTGGGGCTGGGCAGTGCCCAGGAAGAAATCCTGCGCAGCAAAGGCTTCGCCCCGGAGCAGATCTATCCCATCAAGATCGGCGAGAACCCCGCGCAATTGCTGTTGAAGGGCAGGGTGGACGCCTGGTTCAACGGGGTTCAGGAAAGCCGGTATATCTGGCAGCGCGTCTCCAGCCGGCCGCTGTTGATGAGCCCGCCTATGGTGAGTCATGAGCTTTACCTGGCCTGTTCCAAAGTGTGCGACGCCGAAGTGGTGACCGATGTTGCGAAAGCCATAGAGGCCATGCGCCGTGACGGTTATATCGAGAAAGTCAAAGACCGCTATCTGAATAACGACCCGTTGGATAAAACAGGTAGTTTGTAATTGAGTCGCTTCAGGTTTTACCGGCCTTGGTAATAGCCCAAGTTTGCCCGGCGACCAAGGCAAGTTCATTCGGAGAGCACATCCTCATTGAGTTGAATGATCTCGTTGAGGTTTTTCAGGGTGTTGTTGAAGTTGTCCTTGGCATGCTTGAGCTTCCTGAATTGGTCCGCCAGCTCCCTGGTTTTTTGCTGCAATGTTTCTTCACGTTTATCCAGTTCGCCCTGACGGGCTTCTTGTTGCGCACGTATAGTGCTGTCGGATTGCCGATCCTGATCAAGTTGCCGTTGCAGTTGCTCTAACTGCTCTTCCTTCTGTTCGAGCAGGCGCTCTTTCTCCTGCAATTGAGACGCTCTGGAGTCCAGGGTTTGCTGTTGCGCCTGGCTTTGCTGTTTCTGTTGCTTGAGCCGGTTGGCGATGCTGGAAAATTCCATCAGGCTCGCCTCGACATCCTGCAGGAAGTGCTCGGGGTCGGTGCCCGGGAAAGGCCAGTCTTCATC
This sequence comes from Pseudomonas sp. GW460-12-10-14-TSB1, assembly GCF_017349775.1. Taxonomy (NCBI): domain Bacteria; kingdom Pseudomonadati; phylum Pseudomonadota; class Gammaproteobacteria; order Pseudomonadales; family Pseudomonadaceae; genus Pseudomonas; species Pseudomonas sp. GW460-12-10-14-TSB1. The sequence continues at coordinate 46,220 of NZ_JACNAC010000042.1, read as the reverse complement.
CTGGGGTTCGGTCGGAGGCTGCTGCTCGGCTGGCATCGGCAGGGAGCCGGCATCGGAGTAGCGGATTTCGGTCGTGGGCGCTTCTGGCTGGGGGCTTTGCGTTTCGGAGTTGCCCGCCGTCTCGGTGGATTCGTGGCGTTCTTGTTCGGCGCTTTCGCCCGCCTGCTCGTCGAGCTGCGCCAGGGCGGCGTCGAGTTGCTGGTCATCGATGGCGGTGGGCGAATGTTCGATCGCCGAGCCGAATTGAGCCGAAGCCTGGAAGCTCAGCAGCTTGGCGATCCACTCCTTCTTGGTGCTCAACAGACGATGGTCCGCCGCCGCGGCGGCGGGCAACTGTTGTTTGTTCAGGTCCAGCAGATGGTAGGGCACATCGCTTTCACGCTGTTCGCCGGTGGCGGCCTCGCGCAGGATCTGGCTGAACACGCGAATCGCCAGCTGCCCATCCTCGTCCGAGTCCAGGGCGCCCAGGCAGTAAGTGCCCCCTTCGTTGAATAACAAGGCGATATAGACGCGTAGATTATCCTCATCAAGGCTTTCGTTGAGGCTATAGGCGAGAAAGTTTCGACCTGCTTCCGGAACAGAAAAACTGCAGAGCAAAGCCGCCGTCAGCATTTGCTGCTCTTTGTTTTCAATGAAGATAGTGCGTAAGAGCATGTGTCACCCAGTAAACTCAAGTAAAAATATGAGCGCTAGGATACTAGGAAATAACGTCAGTCGGCTTTAGGAACAATGCTGTCGCTATTTAGGATAAATCTTATATTTCTATTGAATACTCTTATTCATATGGCTTTATATCCGCATTAAAAATATCAGCGTGTATTGTATTGCGCCCATTCCGGCACAACACAGCTATTGATCCTGTTGCAACTACCCAATCTCAACCTCTTCTGAATATGAATGGCCTTTGGCTGTTTACCTCAGACTTCTCTTGCTGAACCTGGAAGCCATGATTGAAATATCCAAACTAACCAAGTCTTTTTCCGGACAGGTCGCGGTCGACGATCTGTCCTGTCATATCGGCCCGGGAGAAGTACTGGGGATTCTCGGGCCAAACGGTGCAGGCAAATCCACCACGATGAAAATGCTCACCGGCTTTCTGGCGCCGACCTCCGGCACCGCGAGCATCCTGGGGTTCGATATCCGCACCCAGACCCGCCACGCTCAGCGGCAGATGGGTTACCTGCCGGAAGGCGCGCCCAGCTACAGCGACATGGCGGTACAGGGTTTTCTCGAGTTCATTGCCAGTGTTCGCGGCTATCGCGGCGCGCAGAAGCGCGAACGGGTGGACCGGGTGATCGACCTGCTGGAACTGGGCGACGTCCGCCGCCAGACCATCGAGACCCTGTCCAAGGGCTTCACCCGCCGGGTCGGCCTGGGCCAGGCGATCCTCCACGATCCGCGGGTGCTGATTCTCGACGAACCCACCGACGGGCTCGACCCCAACCAGAAACAACTGGTTCGCCAACTGATCCAGGACCTGGGCCAGGACAAGATCGTGATCATCTCGACCCATATCCTCGAAGAAGTCTCGGCCGTCTGTAACCGCGCCCTGATCATCAGCAATGGCCGCTTGCTGGCTGACAGCACGCCGTATGAGCTGGAGCGCAGTTCCCGCTATCGCCAGGCGGTGACCTTGCAGGCCGACGAACCGCTGGACCTGCTGGCCCTGGTGGTCTTGCCGGGCGTGGCAGGCGTCGAGCAGAACCCGGCCGAGGGCAGCCTGACGCTGCTGGCGCGGCCTGGCGAGGTGATTTTCCCTCAGGTCAACGCGTTGGTGACTGCGCGTGGCTGGAAGATGAAGCGCCTGGAGCTGGAGCAGGGCCGTCTCGACGAAGTGTTCCAGACCCTGACCCGGGGAGAATCGGCATGAGACAGCTACCGGTGATTTTCAAACGCGAGCTGGGCAGTTATTTCGCCACGCCGCTGGCCTTCGTGTTCATCGAGATCTTCCTGGTGCTCTCGGGCGTCTTCACCTTCTACCTGGGCAGTTTCTACGAGCGCAACCAGGCAGACCTGGCGCCGTTCTTCGACGTCCATCCCTGGCTTTATCTGTTCCTGCTGCCGGCCCTGGCCATGCGCCTGTGGTCGGAGGAGCGCAAGTCCGGCAGCATCGAACTGCTGATGACCCTGCCGGTGAGCTGTTTCGAAGCGGTGGTCGGCAAGTTCCTCGCCGCCTGGGTCGTCGCCGGCATCACTCTGTTGCTGACCCTGCCCATGGTGCTGACTGTGAATTACCTGGGCAACCCGGACAACGGCGTGATCCTGACCGGCTACCTGGGCAGTTGGTTGCTCGCCGGCACCTACCTGGCGATCGGTTCCTGCATGTCGGCCATGGCCAAGAGCCAGGTGATCGCCCTGATCCTCGCCTTCCTGGTGTGTTTCCTGTTCGTCGCCTGCGGTTTCTCCCTGGTGCTGGATGCACTCAACCCCTGGGCGCCGCAATGGCTGTTGGACTTGCTGGCCTCGCTGAGCCTGCTGACCCATTTCGGCACGATCAGCAAAGGGCTGATCGACCTGCGCGATCCGCTGTATTTCCTCAGCGTGATCGTCGCCTGGCTGATGGCCACGGTGGTGACGGTCAACCTGAAGAAAGCCGAGTGAGGACGATTCGATGAAACGCATGCTGTATTCCACTTCCGGCCTGTTGCTGATTGCCTTGCTGTTCCTGGCCTTCAACCTGGCGACCGGGCTACTGCTCACGGGCGTCCGGCTCGACCTGACCCAGAACAAGCTCTATTCCATCAGCGCCGGTACCCGGCAGATTCTCGCGGAGCTGAAACAACCGCTCGACCTGTATTTCTACTTTTCCGACAGTGGCTCGAAGGAGCTGGTGCCGATGCGTGGCTATGCCCAGCGAGTCCAGGAACTGCTCAAGGTTTATGAGCGCGAGGCTGACGGCAAGATCCGCCTGCATGTCATCGACCCGCTGCCGTTTTCCGCGGAAGAGGACAAGGCCAGCGAGTTCGGCCTGCAAGCCGTACCGCTGGGGCAGGGCGGGGCGCCGGTGTATTTCGGCCTGGCCGGTACCGATGAGCAGAACAACGCCCAGACGATCGAGTTTTTTGCGCCGGACCAGGAAGAGTTTCTCGAGTACGACATCAGCCGCTTGCTGCAAGCCCTGGCCAACCCCAAGCGCCCGACCCTGGGCCTGCTGACCAGCCTGCCGGCCAACGGTGGCTTCGATATCCGCACGCAGAGCAAGACCGAGCCGTGGATGCTGATCCAGGAGCTGCGCCGGGAGTTCGATCTGCAACAGCTCAAGCCCGATACCCAGGACATCCCGAAAGACGTCGACATCTTGATGTTGCTGCACCCGAAAAAACTCTCGCAGCCGACCCTGTACGCCATCGACCAGTTCGTGCTGCGCGGCGGCAAGCTGCTGGCCTTCGTCGACCCCTACAGCGAGCAGGACTCAGGCGAGGAGTACTTCGGCATCCAGAGCAAGGACAAATCCTCCAATCTCGAGCCGTTGTTCAAGGCCTGGGGCATCCATATGCAGCCGGGCAAGGTCCTGGGGGACAACCTCTATGCCTTGCTGGAGAGTGCCGAGGAGGATGGGCGTCCGACGCCGCGGCCGTTCACCCTGGGTGTGCCGCAAGCCGCGCTGAGCCAACAGGACCCGAGTACTGCCGGGCTGGAGTTTATCGCCCTGACCACCGCTGGCATCCTCGAGCCGGTGGCCGGCGCCAGCACGCGCTTTACCCCGCTGATGTACAGCTCCGACTCGGCCAAGGCCTTCGAGGCGGACCGTTTCGACAAGCCCGTCGACCGCAAACAATTGGTGCGCGACCAGGAGCAGCCGAGTCAGCGTTACGTTATCGCCGCCCGGGTGCAGGGTCCGGTACAGAGCGCCTTTGCCGACGGCATCGAGGGGCGCAAGGACGGCCTCAAGGAAGCGCAGCAGGTCAACCTGGTGGTGGTGGCCGATACGGACCTGTTGAGCGACCGGATGTGGCTGGAAATGCAGGACATCAACGGGCGCCCGGCAACGCGGCCCTGGGCCGACAACGCCTCCTTCGTGCTCAATACCCTGGACAACCTCTCTGGCTCGGACGCCCTGAACAGCCTGCGCTCGCGCGGCCCCTACAGCCGTCCGTTCGTGGTGGTGGAGCAATTGCGCCGCCAGGCCGAAGCCAGCTTCCGGGCCAAACGCTTCGCCCTCGAGGAAAGTCTTGAGGAAACCGAAGGCAAGCTGCAGCAATTGCAAGGCTCCTCGGACAAGGGCGAGACCCTCAGCGCCGAACAGCAGGCGACGGTGCGTCAGTTCATGCAGGAGAAAACCCGCATTCGCAAGGAGCTGCGCGAGGTGCAATACCAGCTGAACGCCGATATCGATGAGCTTGGAAGGACCTTGAAGATGCTCAACATCGCCCTGGTTCCGCTGCTGTTGAGCCTGGGCATGCTGCTGGTCTGGGCCGTGCGTTACCTGCGTCGGACCAGGACCCTGTCACGCAAGTCCGTGCCGGTCGGCAAGGTCGCCGGTTCGCGGCGGACGTAAGTGACCTGGGCCCGATCTGCCTTCGCACGGCAGGTCGGGCCGGCCCAGGGGCGCCAGGGCGAGGCGCTGCTACGCTGGGAGCAACTCCCTGACCTGTGATCCTCGACATGACTGACCAGCTCCCGCCCAAGCCTGATTGCAGCGCACAACAACTGCTCACCGCCCTCAACCTGGAACCGCATACGGAAGGCGGCTACTACCGCCGGACCTTCCAGACGGACCAGCGGCCGATGCTCGCCAGCGCGGGTGGGCAGCGTTACTTGATGACCTCCATCTATTACCTGCTGACCGGGGATTCACCCATCGGTCACTTCCATCTGAACCAGTCCGACATCCTGCATTACTTCCACCTCGGAGACGCCCTCGAATACTGCCTGCTGTTCCCGGATGGCCGCCTGGAAACCCGAGTGATGGGCAGCGATGTGTTGGCCGGTCAGTGCTTGCAACTGCATGTTCCCGGCGGCGTGTGGAAGGCCTCGCGGCTGCTGCCCGGTGCAGCGGGCTACGGCCTGATCAGTGAGGCGGTGTGCCCCGGATTCGACTACGCGGACATGCAGCTGGGCTGCAAGCGCCAGCTCAGCGAAGGCTTCCCGCAGCACGCCAGACTGTTCGAGCAACTCTGCCAGTCCTGAAGAGGGCCGCCACGGGGATTGCTCATTGCGATCAGTCAAGTGTCACTTGCGATCATTGTTGCGCGCCGTGCCCGGCGCTTATGGTGACCCGGTCAATCGCACCGAACCACAGCTCCCAAGTCCGACCCTTACAAGCGACAGGAGAACACCATGTCCGATCTGAAACTGCATCCCCAGGCTGCCGCCTCGCTGCAACGCTGGCACGCCATGCTTGCCCAGGGTGACCTGAGCGCCTTGCCTGAACTGCTGGATTCGAAAGTGGTATTCCGCTCGCCCATGGCCCATACGCCTTATCCGGGCGCGCCGGTGGTCTCGACCATCCTCAATACCGTGTTCAAGGTGTTCAGCGACTTCGCCTATCACCGCGAACTGGTCACCGCCGATGGCCTGAGCGTGGTGCTGGAGTTCAGCGCAAGGGTCGGCGAGCGGCAGATCAAGGGCATCGACCTGATCCGCTTCGACGAAGCCGGCAAGATCGTCGAGTTCGAGGTGATGGTCCGTCCCATGAGCGGCCTGCAGGCCCTCGGCGAGGAAATGGCGCGCCGCCTGGCGCCTTATCTGGCGGCGAGCAAGGCGTCTGGCTGAGCGGATCAGCGAGAGCAGGGCGGCCAGCCATTGGCCAGGAAAACGGGCGCCGTGGCAGGCGCCCGTTTTTCATTGGGCTCACCGGCAATCGATGGACTGGACGCCTCCAGCTGTCCGCCAGGCAACAGCGGCTGAACACTCACGTCGTTTTGCAACAACCCGCTTGCTCCAGCCAACTCCTTGAAAGCCAACAGATAAAGCACTTTGCCATTTGGCATGGTCGGTGCATTGGCCCAAGGGAGATTGACTATACCTATAGAAACTCGCCTATTTTTTAATCAGGTGGGGAGCAAGACCTTGAAGCATGTGTCTCTGACAACAGCCGCGACAACCGCAACAACCTTCCGTCATTCCTCTTTATTCGCCGTAGGCACCGCGGTACTCGGTCTGGCCTCTGGGGCCTCGGCCGCCGAGGCTCCGGTGGCCGGCGAGAAGCGCCTGGGCACGGTCACGGTCGAGGCGGCCAAGCAGACAGCCGCGCAAGCCGCCCAGGCGGCACTCGACGAGATCCCCGGCGGCACCAGCCTGGTGACCCAGGCAGAGGTGGAGAAGGGCCGCTCGGCGACCCTCGAAGACACCCTGGCCTATCAGCCCGGGGTGTATGCCCAGGCGGCGGGCGGCAACGATGCGATCAAGATTTCCATCCGCGGCTCCGGGGCCAATACCTCGCCGGGTTATTTCCGCGAGGGCACCAAGTTCCTGTTCGACGGCCTGGCCCTGACCGGCCCGGGCGGCACGCCCTATGAGCTGCTGGATACCCAGGGCCTGAACTACACCGAGGTACTGCGCGGCGCGAATGCCTTCGAATACGGTGCCTTGTCCCTGGGGGGCGCGATCAACTTCGTGACCAACTCGGGGCTGACCGCGCCGGGTAACCGGATCAAGGTCGAGGGCGGCAGTTTCGGCTGGCAGAAACAGACCCTCAGCACCGGCGGTGTAGTGGGGGATGGCGATTACTTCGTCAGCGTCGACAATTCGCGGCGCGACGGTTACCAGGATTTCACCTTCACCAAGGCCAAGGGTGTGGTGACCAACTTCGGTTATCGCTTCAACCCGAAACTGGAAACCCGCCTCTACGTGCGCTACCGCGAGGAGTACCACGAGAACTCGGCACCGCTGACCCGCGCGCAGATCAAGCACGACTCGTCGAAGACCACCGCCGCCGTGCGCGATGCCCGGGGCGACTCGACCAAGCGCGGCTCGACCTGGGTCGGCAGCAAGACCACCTACACCTTCGACGACGATGCCACCCTCGAAGCCGGGCTGGTGTACCACAATTACCCGCAGATCCTCAGCCGCCAGAGCAGCGTCAACCCCAACTACTGGGACTGGCGCGACATCAACTATTCGCTCAAGTACAGTCGCCACGACCAGGTGTTCGGCCTGCCGAGCACCACCACCGTCGGTTGGAGCAGCACCGAGCATATCCGCTCCGGGGTGCGTACCTACCGGGGCGACAAGGACCTGGGCGTGCTGCAGAAACAAGTCGAGTACGACGGCTCGTTCGACCATGTGTTCACCCTCGGCAACGACCTCGGCCTGACCGACAACCTGTACCTGTCCAGCGGGCTCTCGGCGATCGAGATCAAGCGCGATATCAACGTCACCTTCAGCGACCGCGCCAACACCAGCGGCCTGCCGGATCATTACCGCTATGACGAGTGGAAGCTCGCGCCGCGCGCCGGCCTGCGTTATTACCTGACCCCGGATGTCCAGGTGTTCGCCAACGCCAGCCGCTCCATCGACCCGCCCAGCTCCTGGTCCAGCTCCGGTTCCGGGGTCACCAGCAACTACGCCAAGCCGCTGGTGCCGCAAAGCGCCAACACTGTGGAGTTCGGCATCCGTGGCAAGAACGCGATCTTCGACGGCAGCCTGACCCTGTACAAATCCTGGATCAAGAACGAGCTGCTTAACGTCGAAGTGCTCCCGGCCACCCGCACCACAGCCGCGGTGGTCTCCACCTCGAACGCCACGCCGACCATTCACCAGGGCGTCGAGGCCGGGCTCACCACGCGGCTCTGGCAAGGCGGCAACGGCGACGTGCTGAGCTGGCGCCAGGCCTATACCCTCAACGACTTCCACTACCGCAACGACCCGCTGTTCAGCCAGAACGAGCTGCCGGGCCTGCCCAAGCATGTCTACCAGGGCGAACTGTTCTACCAGTACGCCAACGGCTTCTACGCCGGGATCAACGTGCGCGCGGTGTCGAGCACCGCGGTGGACTACGCCAACACCTTCTACGCCCCGTCCTACACCCTGTGGGGCGCGCGCTTCGGCTACGACGACCCGGGCAAGAAGTGGCAGCTGTACCTGGACCTGAAGAACCTCACCGACCAGAACTACGTGACCGCCGTGCTGCCGACCTACAACGCCAACGGCCGCGACACCGCGTCGCTGTACCCGGGCGACGGCTTCGGTGCCTTCACCGGTATCGCCTACAACTTCTGAGCCAGCGCGGCTGCTGCCCGGCGCGTCCCACGACGGCGACCGGGCAGTGGTGGGAGACAGCAATGACCCTGACCACAAGGCTCGCCCGCCTGGCGGCGCTCGTCGCCGTGATGGCGTTGGCCGCCTGCAAGCCGGCTGGCGAGGCGCCACGCATCGGTGACGGCCAACCGAGTGACGGCCGGCTGGACAACGGCAGCCTCAGCTACGCCGCCGAGGACTACCGTGAAAGCGCGCCCGGCAAACCTGGCGGCACCCTGCGGGTGTCGACTTCGTCCGACACCACCACCCTCGACGTGCATTCGATTTCCCACGGCAATGTGCAGTGGCTGGGGCGGATCCTGTTCGACTGCCTGCTGTACCAGGACGAGCAGGGCAATATCTCGCCCTGGCTGGCCAAGTCCTGGGAGATCTCCGCCGACGGCAAGACCTACACCTTTCACCTGCGCGACGACGTGACCTTCAGCGACGGCGAGAAATTCAACGCCCGGGCGCTGCAGGTCAACCTCGAACACATGCGCGACCCAGCCACCAAGTCGCCCCTGGCGGCGGCCTACATCGCGCCCTATGTCGACGGCCGGATCGTCGATGAGTACACCTTCGAGGCACATCTGCGCGAAGCCTATACGCCGTTCCTCGACGTGCTCGCCCAGTCCTGGCTGAGCATGATCTCGCCGCGGCAGATCCTCGAGGCGCCAAAGACCATCGCCGAACGGCCGATCGGCTCCGGGCCCTTCGTGCTGGAAAGCTACACCCGCGACCAGGGCGCCAGCTTCGTCCGGCGCAAGGGCTACAACTGGGCGCCGCCGGTCACACGGCACCAGGGCGAAGCCTATCTGGAACGCCTGGAGCTGAGCATCGTGCCCGAGCCGATGATCCGCTTCAGCGCCCTGGAGTCGGGCCAGTCGGATTTCACCGTGGACGCCCCGGCGCAGAATGCCCGGGCCATCCGCGCCAACCCCGAGTTGCAGATGCGCAGTCGGATCCGCAAGGCCAACCCGTTTCGCAGCCTGACCTTCAACGTCGAGCGTTTTCCCTTCGAGGACGTGCAGGTGCGCCGGGCGGTGGCCAAGGCCATCGACCGCGAAGGCCTGGCCTGGATCACCGGGTTTGGCGAGTACCTGCCCAAGGGCGATTTCCTCGCTGCCAACACCCGCTACTACGACCCGGCGTTCAAGGATGTGCTGGCGTACGACGTCGACGCCGCCAACCGCATCCTCGACCAGGCCGGCTGGAGCCAGCGCGATGCCCAGGGCTACCGGGTCAAGGACGGCCAGCGGCTGGCGGCGCGGCTGTTGACCTACGAAACCGGGGCTTTTCCCAGCAGCGTGCCGGTGGCGATCCAGGCCGACCTGAAGAAGATCGGCTTCGAGATGGCCATCGACCAGTTGCCCCTGGCCCAGGTCACCGAGCGCCGCTACGCGAGCAACTTCCAGGCAATCGCCGGCGGCTACTGGCACACCAACACCCCGGACGGCCTGTTCATCCTCTACCACAGCCAGGCGATCAGCACGCCCAAGCTGATCGGGCAGAACGCCGGGCGCTTCCGGGATACCGAGCTGGACCGGGCCTTGTCCGCCGCTCGCCAACTGCAAGACCCGGTCGAGCTGGCCGCGGCCTACCGGATTGCCCAGCAACGCCTGGTGGAAACCGTGCCCGCTGTGCCGGTGTTCGAAAGCCACGTGCTGGTGGCCTATCGCAAACAGGTCAAGGGCCTGATTTTCGACACCTCCCACAACACACCTTTTTTCACCAGCGTCTGGCTGGACCAGGAGGCCCGATGAACAGCCTGCGACTCGTCCTGCGCCGATTGTTGTCCGGGATCGGCGTGCTCTGGGGCGCCGCGACCCTGACCTTTCTCGCGCTCAACCTCAGTGCCGGCGACCCGGCCCTGGCGATCCTCGGCGGCCCGGAAGCCATGCCCAGCGCCGAGCTGATCGCCCGGGTGCGCGCCGAATACGGTCTCGACCAGCCGCTGATCGTGCAATACGGCCAGTACCTCGGGCGCCTGGCCCAAGGCGACCTGGGCGACTCCTATCGCCTGCGGATCCCGGTGGTGCAGGCAATCGGCGGGCAACTGGCGGCCACCGTGCAACTGTCGCTGGCCGCGGCGGTGCTGGCAGTGCTGCTGGCGATCGGGGTGGCGGTGCTGACCGCCAACCGCGCGCGCTGGATTCGCTCGCTGGCGTCCGGCACCGAGCTGGTGCTGTCGTCGGCGCCGTCCTTCGTCATCGGCCTGGCCCTGCTGCTGGTGTTCGCCTTCGGCTGGCACCTGTTGCCGCCTTCCGGCTCGAAGGGCTGGCGCGCGCTGATCCTGCCGAGCCTGGCCCTGGCGCTGCCGATCGCCGCGGTGCTGACCCAGGTCTTGCGCCAGGCGCTGGAAGACATCCTCGAACAACCCTTTATCGCCATGGCCCGGGCCCGCGGCCTGTCCGAGACCGGGGTGCGCCTGCGGCATGCCCTGCGGCACGCGCTGGTGCCGCTGGTGACCCTGTCGGGGTTCGTCTTCGCCAGCCTGCTCGGCGGGGCGGTGGTGATCGAGCTGCTGTTCGCGCGCCAGGGCATCGGCCGGCTGATGCTCGACGCGGCGAACAGCAAGGACGTGCCGTTGCTGCTGGGGATCACCCTGCTGGCGGCGGCGATTTATGTGGTCGTCAACTTTCTGGTCGACCTGATCAATCACTGGGTCGATCCGCGTGCGAAAGCCGTGTGAAACCCCGCAAGGACCTGTCATGACTGCACATCCACCCAAACCCCAGTCTTACTCCGCGTTGCATGAGCGCTTGCGCCCGTTGTTCGAGCGCATCGCCGCCGGTGCCATCGAGCGCGAGCAGCAACGCAGCCTGGCGTTCGACGCCGTCGGCTGGCTGCGCGAAGCCGGGTTCGCGGCGTTGCGGGTGCCGCTTGCCCACGGCGGCGCCGGAATCAGCCTGCCAGTGCTGTTTCGCTTGTTGATCGACCTGGCCGCGGCCGACTCGAACCTGCCGCAGATCGTCCGCGCCCATTTCGGTTTCGTCGAAGGGCGCCTGTCCAGTGGCGACAGCGCGTCCCAGACCTACTGGTTCGCCAAGGTGCTGGACGGTCAGTTGTGGGGCGCGGCCATGGCCGAGCGCGGCGACAGCACCAGCAACTCAGTGCGGCTCAGCGCCGCCGACCCGCAGAATCCCGGCGCCGGCTGGCTGCTGGACGGCGAGAAGTACTACTGCACCGGGGCGATCTACGCCGACTGGGTCGCCGCCGTGGCCATGCTGGACGAGGATTTCGTCAGCGTGGTGGTGGCGGTGGACGCCCCCGGGGTCAGCCGCGAAGACGACTGGGACGGCTTCGGCCAGCGCCTGACCGGCAGCGGCACCACCCGTTTCCAGCAGGTCGCGGTGCCCAGCGAGCATGTGCTGCGGCGCTTCAAGCCCGGCGAGCTGCGCGCCGAGTCGTACCTGTCGGCCTTCTATCAGCTGTTCCACCTGGCGACCCTGGCCGGCATCGCCCGCGCGGTGCTGCAGGACGCCACGCTGTTCGTCCAGGGCCGCACCCGCGCCTTCGGCGTGCCGGGCCAGTCCAGCCCCAAGGACGATCCCCTGGTGCAGCGGGTGATCGGGCGCTTGTCGAGCCTGGCCTATGCCAGCGAGACCCTGGTGCTCGGCGCCGCCGAGGTGCTCGAAGGCGTGCACCAGGCCGAACTCGCCGGCACGGTACGGGAGTCCGACTACGTCGAGGCGGATATCCGCGTGTACCAGGCCCAGCAGATCGTGCTCGAACAGGCGCTGGAAGCCACCACTTTGCTCTTCGAAGTCGGTGGAGCTTCGGCCACCAGCCAGGCCCGGCGCCTCGACCGGCACTGGCGCAACGCCCGCACTCTGGCTTCGCACAACCCGGCGATCTACCGCGAGCGGGCGCTGGGCAACTACTACCTCAACGGCATCAGCCCGGGCGCCGCCTGGCGCGCCCTGCATGAGCAGGACGCGGCCAGCGGCGGCGCGCGCGATGAAGCCAGCGCCGTCTGAACCCCACCTTCGCAGGAGTGACCATGAGCCAGCCTGAACAGCAGATGAGTATCGGCATGAACATCCTCGGCTTCGGCGCCCACGCCGCGGCCTGGCGCAAGGCCGAAGTGGCGGCCGACGCTTACCTGGACGTCGAGTATTACCGCAACATCGCGCGGATTTCCGAGCGCGGCTGCCTGGATGCGATCTTTCTCGCCGATGGCCCGGCGCTGGTCGGCGATGTTGCCCGGCAACCGGCCGGGCGCCTGGAACCGACGGTGCTGCTGACCGCGGTGGCCCTGGCGACCCGGCATATCGGGGTGATCGCCACGGCGTCGAGCAGCTACAACGACCCGTACAACCTGGCCCGGCGTTTCAGCTCGCTGGACCATATCAGCGGCGGCCGCGCGGCCTGGAACGTGGTGACCAACGCCGGCGACGCCGCGGCGCAGAACTTTGGCCTGGCCGGCGCGCCACGGCATGTCGACCGTTATGCCCGGGCCGACGAGTTCATCGACGTCACCCTCAAGCTGTGGGACAGCTGGGAAGACCACGCGGTGATCGCCGACGCCGGGAGCGGGCGCTTCGCCGATCCGGCGAAGATCCATGCCATCGACTTCGTCGGCCAGCACTTTTCGGTCAAGGGCCCGCTGAACCTGCCGCGTTCGCCCCAGGGTCGCCCGGTGCTGGTCCAGGCCGGCTCGTCGGAAGGCGGCAAGGCCCTGGGCTCGCGTTACGCCGATGCGATCTTCACCACCCAGACCACCCTGGTGGACGGCCAGGCTTTCTATCAGGAAATGAAACAACGCGCGCGGCAGTGGGGGCGCAACCCCGAGCACCTGAAAATCATGCCGGGACTGTCCACGGTGATCGGCAGCACCGAGGCCGAGGCCCAGGCGCGTTTCGACCAGCTCAATGCCTATCACGGCGAAGAGGGCCTGTTGCAACAGGTCGCCTCGCGGGTAGGCCTGGCGGTCGAGGAGCTGGACCCGGACGCGCCCTTGCCGTGGCAGCGGATCGGCCCGATCGAAGAGTTCGAGCGTGGCTCCCATGGTTTCCTCGAAGCCCAGTTGAACCTGGCGCGCCGGGAAAACCTCAGCATTCGCGAATTGTCGCGCCGCATCCTGGTGGGCCACCGCCTGCTGGTGGGCACCCCGGAGCAGGTGGCCGACAGCCTGGAACACTGGTTCCGCGCCGGCGCCGCCGACGGCTTCAACATCATGCCGGACGTGTTCCCGTCCGGGGTCGAGGCCTTCGTCGACCACGTGGTGCCGCTGCTGCAGAAGCGCGGGGTGTTTCGCCGCGAATACCGTGGCAGCACCTTGCGCGAGCACCTCGGCCTGCCGTATCCGGCCAGCCAGTACCAGCAGGCGGCCGTCGCCGTTTGACCCCATCCATCATCGACCTGGACAGACCATGGACTACCGCACACTTGGCAACAGCGACCTGAAGGTCAGCGCACTCGGCCTCGGCAGCATGACCTGGGGCCACCAGAACAGCGAGGCCGAGGCCCACCGGCAACTCGACGAGGCTCTGGCCCACGGCGTCAACCTGATCGACACCGCGGAGATGTACCCGACCCCGACCCACGCCGAGACCTGGGGCAGCACCGAACGCTTTATCGGCAGCTGGCTGGCCAGTCGTGGGCGCCGCGATTCCATCGTCCTGGCCAGCAAGATCATCGGCCCGGCGCGCCAGCCAGGGGCAGGGGCGCATATCCGCGACGGCCTGACCCGCCACGACCGCCGGAACATAGTCCAGGCCCTGGACGGCAGCCTCAAGCGCCTGCGCACCGACTACCTGGACCTGTACCAACTGCACTGGCCGGACCGCACCACCAATATCTTCGGCCAGCGCGAATACCCCTATGTCGACGACCCCGAGGCGATTGCCATCGGCGAGACCTTGAGCGTGCTCGCCGAGCAGGTGGCGGCGGGCAAGATCCGCCATATCGGCGTGTCCAACGAAACCCCCTGGGGCGTCGCGCAGTTCCTGCGCCAGGCCGAGATCCTCGGCTTGCCGCGGATCCTCAGCATCCAGAACCCCTACAGCCTGCTCAATCGCCTGTACGAGGGCGGGCTCTCGGAGTTCAGCCACCGTGAAGGCGTCGGCCTGCTGGCCTATTCGCCGCTGGCGTTCGGCGCGCTGACCGGCAAGTACCTGGGCGGGGCGCGGCCGGAGGGTTCGCGCCTGTCGTCGGTGTACCGCACCTTCAACCGCTACGACAGCCCGAGCGCACAGCAGGCGATAGCCGCTTATGTCGAGCTGGCGGCGGACCTGGCGGTCAGCCCGGCGCAACTGGCCCTGGCCTATGTGCTGGGCAAGCCCTTCGTCAGCAGCGCGCTGACCGGGCAGACCTCGCTGAGCCAGTTGCGGGAAAACCTCGGGGCCCTGGCGCTGCGCCTGGATGCCCAGGCACTGGCGCGTATCGAGCAGATCCACGGGACCATCCCCAATCCGGCGCCCTGAGCGTCATCCCTTAGCCTGTGGAGGTGCCCATGGCGCCCATCAATCAAAGCACGCCGGCGCCGGTCGGCCTGATCCAGGCGGTGCCCTTGTTCGCCGCCAGACGCCCGCGGGTTCTCGGTTGGGTCGTGCGTCCCGGGCTGCTGCTGGCCGGGCTGTTCGTGGTCCTGCTGCTGATCGCCGCGCTGCAACCGGCCTGGCTGGTAGCCGGCGATCCGCTGGCGGCCAATGCCCGCGAGGCGTTCCGGGCCCCGGACAGCCTGTACTGGTTGGGCACCGACGAGAACGGCCGGGACATCCTCACCCGGCTGGTCTACGCCGTGCGTCCCTCCCTGGTGCTGGGGCTGGCGGCAACCGCCATCGGCCTGCTGGTCGGTACACTGTTCGGCCTGCTCGCCGGCCTCGGCCCGCGCTGGCTGGACGGCGCGGTGATGCGCCTGGTGGATGTGCTGCTGGCGTTTCCCGACCTGCTGCTGGCCCTGGTGATCATCACCTTCTTCGGCCAGGGCCAGCTCAACACCATCATTGCCGTGGGCATCGCCAGCGTGCCGCGCTACGCCCGCCTGGTGCGCGTGCAAACCCTGGTGGTGCGCGGCGCGGCCTATGTCGAGGCGGCGACCACCCTGGGTCTCGGGCGATCCGCGGTGATCGCCCGGCATGTGCTGCCCAATGCGATCAAGCCGATCCTGATCCTGGCCACCATCGGCATCGGCGGCAACATAGTCGCCGGCGCGGCCCTGAGCTTTCTCGGTTTTGGCGCGCCGCCACCGGCGCCGGAGTGGGGCGGCATGCTCGCCATCGGCCGCAACTACCTGGGCAACGCCGGCTGGCTGGTGGCCTGGCCGGCCCTGGCAATCACCTTGACCGTGGTGTCGATCAGCGCGATCGGCCGCGAACTGCTGCGGCGCAGCGAAGGAAAACACCTATGAACCTTATTCCAGAAGGCCCCGAACCGCTGATCCGGGTCAGCGACCTGCAGGTGCGCTTCGGCGCCCATGCCGCGCCCACGCTCAAGGGCATCAGCTTCGAACTGCGGCGCGGCGAATGCCTGGCCCTGGTGGGCGAATCCGGCTCGGGCAAGAGCGTCACCTCGCGCACCCTGGCCGGGCTGACCGGGGCCAACGCGTTGATCCAGGCCAGCCGCCTGGAGTTCGCCGGGCAGGACCTGCGGCGCTTCGATGAGCGCGCCTGGCGACGGATACGCGGAGCGCAGATCGGCTTCGTCATGCAGGACGCCCTGGGTTCCCTCGACCCGCTGCGCCCGGTGGGCAAGGAGATCGCCGAACCCCTGGAGCTGCACAGCCCGCTGGACCGGGCGCAGCGCCAGGCGCGGGTACTCGAACTGCTGCGCGCGGTGGGCGTGCCGGAGCCCGAACTGCGCGCCCGCCAATACCCGTTCCAGCTCTCCGGCGGCCTGCGCCAACGGGCGCTGATCGCCTCGGCGATTGCCTGCAATCCACGGCTGCTGATCGCCGACGAGCCGACCACGGCCCTGGACGCCACGGTGCAGGCCCAGGTCCTCGACCTGCTGGAATCCCTGCGCGGCGACAGCACCGCGATGCTGATCGTCAGCCACGACCTGGCGGTGGTCTCGCGCCTGGCCAACCGGGTGGCGGTGATGCACAACGGGGTGATCGTCGAGCAGGGCAGCGTCGAGGAGGTGCTGCACGATCCGCAGCATCCCTACACCCAATTCCTGCTGCGCGCGGGCAGGGCGGTGCACTTCCGGCGCCCCGCGCCGAGTCCGCGGCCGATCCTGAGCGCGGTGGCGCCGGTCAGGGGCGAGGCGCCGCCGCTGTTGCAAGTGGATGAATTGAGCAAGGCCTTCAAGGGCCCGGACGGGCGCCTGCGCAGGGTGGTCGACGGGGTTTCCCTGCAACTGCGCCGGGGCCAGACCCTGGGCATAGTCGGCGAGTCCGGCTCGGGCAAGACCACCCTGACGCGGATGATCCTCGGCCTGGAGACCCCGGACAGCGGCGATATCCAGCTGCTGGGCCAGCTCTGGCTGAGCCTGCCTGATGCGCAGAAACGCCAGTTGCGACGCAGCATCCAGGTGGTGTTCCAGGACCCGCTGAGTTCCTTCGATCCGCGCTACAGCGTGCAGCGGGTGCTGTTCGAAGCGCTGCAGGTGGCCGGGCATCCGCGCCGTGACTGGGCGCACAAGGCCGCGGAGCTGCTGGGCCTGGTGCGCCTGGATGCGGCCTTGCTCGGCCGGCGGCCGCTCGAACTGTCCGGCGGCCAGCGCCAGCGGGTGGCCATCGCCCGGGCCCTGGCGGCCGGGCCGAAGATCCTGGTCTGCGACGAGCCGGTGTCGGCCCTCGACGTTTCGGTGCAGGCGCAGATCCTCGAACTGCTCGACGACCTCAAGCAGCGCCTGGGCCTGGCCTGCCTGTTCATTTCCCATGACCTGGGGGTGATCAACCATGTCAGCGACGCGGTGCTGGTGATGAAGGATGGCCGGGTGGTGGAGGCCGGGCCGGTGCGCGAGGTGTTCGACCATCCGCAGCATCCCTACACCCTGGCCTTGCTCGACGCGATCCCGCACCTGGAAAGCGGGCGGCGCACGTCCTTCGAATTTCTCAAGCTGGCGATCTGAAACCTGTGGCAGTACCTGTCTTTCGAGACCGCCCGCGACTCGGCGCCCGTTACCGCGACCCGACGGCGTTGAAGGCTCCGACGGCGCCGCTGCGTTTTACCTAGGCCGGTTCCTGAGGCCGACTGTCATCAGCCACATCCAGCAGGCAGGAGTCGAGATGGAGAATATTGCCCAGGTCATCAATCCCGACGATTACCTTGAAACCGAGTTTGGTCGCGAGTTCACCCCCGAGCGCAACAAGCTGGCCTGGGCGTTGGCTTATACGCGGCTGGAAACGGAGTTGGCGAGGGCCGCCGCGGGTGCCCGCCTGTATGTGGTCATGGGCGTGCAGGGCGCGGGCAAGTCGCGTTGGGTTGCGGAGAATGCCGAGCGGCTCGGCGCCCGGGCGATCGTCTTCGATGCGGCCTTGCCGGCCCGGCGGCATCGCCAGCATCTGCTGGCGCTGGCCCGGCAGTACGCGGTGCCGGTGATCGGCGTCTTCGTCCGCGCGTCCCTGGAGCAGGCGCTGTCGCGCAATGCGCGGCGCGCCTTGGACAAGCGCGTGCCCGAGGCGGCGCTGAAAAGTGTTTTCGCCATGCTCGAACCGCCCTGCGAGGCGGAGGGTTTCCTGCGGGTGGAATCGGCGGGCGAGGGCGACCTCGGCTGAGGCGTCGACGGCACTGTTGCTCAGCCAACAGTGGCCGAACAGATTGTTTGCTTGCCACCTCGTCAACGCTGGCCTCCGCGCCTGTTTACGGGACGCGAAACCCGGCATGCCTTGTGCAATAGCCTGGTTCCCGGACCCAAGGCCTACCAGCACCCATGCGAGAACCCGCCCAGCCTCCCGCAATTGCACAGCCCGCGACCCAGGTCGCACAGGATCTACCCCCCCCACGTTCGTTCGACCCGCGCTGGAGCGTCACGCCGGCCGTTGCGGCTGTCCGGTGGCCAGCGGTAGCGGGTGGCCATTGCCGGGCGATCCAGCCCCGAATGTTGCACAAGGAAATGCCATGAGCAGGTTATCCGCTGTACCCGAACGCCCGATTGTCTCGGTGGAACAACTCAATACTCGGGCCGACCGGCTGTTGCCGGAGATCGCCCAGGGCGCCGCGCAACGCGAGCGCGAGCGACAGTTGCCGTTCGAGGCGGTGGCGCAGATCGCCAAGGCGGGCTTTTTCACCTGCCGGATTCCCGGGCGCTACGGCGGCTCGGGTGGCTCGGTCAAGGATGTGATCGCGCTGCTGATCCGCATCGCCGCGGTGGACTCCAACGTGGCCCAGGCACTGCGCCCGGGCTTCGGTTTCGTCGAGGGCCTGCTGGCTTCCCGCGTCGAGGGCGCGGAGGCCGAGCGCGAGCGCTGGTTCGAACGCTACCTGCAGGGCGCGGTGCTGGGCAACGCCGGCTGGGAGGTGGGCGGCGCCAACGGCTCGATCAGCGCGCGCATCGTCCGCGACGGCGCCCATTACCGGGCCAGCGGCAGCAAGTACTACAGCACCGGGTCGTTGTATGCCGACTGGGTCAGCGCGGTGGCCCTGGACGAGAACGACCAGCCGGTGTCCTTCGTCCTGCCCCGCGATCGCCAGGGCCTGGAGCTGCTGGACGATTTCGACGCCATGGGGCAGCGCCTGACCGCCAGCGGCACCACCCACCTGCACCATGTGCAGGTCTTGGCCGAGGAGATTCGCACCCGCACCGTGGAGGAGGGCAAGCGCACCATAGTCACGCCGTTCCTGCAGCTGTTCCTGGGGGCGGTGCAGGCCGGTATCGCGCGCAATGCGCTGAACGACGCGGTGGCCTTCGCCAATGAGCATGCGCGACCGATCAAGCACAGCAGCGCCACGCGCTCGGTGGACGATCCCTATGTCGAACTCAGCGTCGGCGACATCTCGGCCCGGGCCTTCAGCGCCGAAGCGGTGGTGTTGCGCGCGGCCGAATCCATCGACCGCGCCTGGGCCGCCGATCTCGATCCGCAGGCGGTGGACCGGGCCGCGGTGGACGTGGCCCAGGCGCAATACATCGCCGCCGAGTCGGCGCTCAAGGCGGCGGAGCTGGTGTTCGACGTCGGTGGCGCCTCGACCACCGGCCGCGGCCATAACCTCGACCGGCACTGGCGCAACGCGCGCACCGTGGCCAACCACAACCCCCGGCACTGGAAGGCCGCGGCGGTCGGCGCCTGGCAACTGAAGGGAACCCCACCTCCGACCTCGGGGTTGTTCTGATATGGCGAGCGTTCAACTGCCAACGAGCCTGGACACCGCACGCCTGCGCCTGGTCAGGCCCGACCTCGAACTGGCGCCGCGGCTGGCCGAGGCGCTGAATGCCAGCTACGGGCTGCACCAGGACTTCCTGTCCTGGAGCAAGCCGCACTGGAGCACCGGCGACACCCGGGACAGCCTGCGGCGGGCCCTGGAAGACTTCCCGCAGCCGGTCGGGGAGAAGAAGTTCTTCCTGCTGTTGCGGGCTGAAACCGAACCCTTGGTGGGCTGTGTCGGGCTCAAGCCACGGTCCGGCGACGAGGGCGGTTTCGATCTCGGGTATTGGGTGCGCCAGGGCCATGCCCGGCAGGGCCTGATGAAAGAAGCGCTGGCCGCGCTGATCGGGCAACTGGCCGGCCAGCCATTGGGGTTGACCACGTCGTCGGCCAACATTGCCAGCCAGAGGCTGGCGCAGGCCGTGGGGTTTCAATGCATACAAACAATAACGGCGGCCCGCAGATCGGCGACCTTCGGTATCTGCGACACCCTGGTCTATCAACGCCCAGCGCTTTGAGCCAAGGGGCGCAGGGCAGCCAGCGCCGGGTGCCGATGATCATCGGCTGCGCGCTGTTCATGGAGTTGATCGACGCCACCGCCGTGCTCACCGCGCTGCCGCAGATGGCTCGTGACTTCAACGAGCCCAGCGTGCGGATGAACCTGGTGGTGTCCCTGTACCTGCTGGCCGTGGCGCTGTTCGTCCCGGTCAGTGGCTGGGCCGCGGACCGCTTCGGCCCGCGCCGGGTGTTCGTCAGCGCCATCCTGCTGTTCACCCTGGCCTCGGTGGCCTGTGCCAGCGCCGGTTCGCTGTTGCAACTGTCGTTGGCGCGCATGGCCCAGGGTGCCGCCGGGGCGATGATGGTGCCGGTGGGGCAGGTGATCCTGCTGCGCTGGTCGGCCCGGGACAACCTGCTGCGGGCCATGTCCTACCTGACCATTCCGGCGCTGATCGGCCCGGTGCTGGGGCCGCCCCTGGGCGGTCTGCTGGTGACCTTGCTGTCGTGGCAGTGGATCTTCCTGATCAATGTGCCCATCGGCATCCTCGGGGTGCTGTTGGTGCTGCGCTACATCCCCGACTATCCCGGCGCCCGCGGGCGGCCCCTGGATGGCCTGGGGCTGCTGCTCAGCGGCGTCGGCCTGGGCGGCCTGGTCTTCGGTTTCGAGGCGTTCGGCCACGGCCTGCTGGAACGGCATTGGGCGTTGGCGCTGATCGTCGCCGGGGGGCTTTGCGCCGCTTTGTACGTCAGGCATGCCAGGCGCGTGGCGCAGCCGCTGATCGATCTTTCGTTGCTGAGCATCCCGACCTTCCGCCTGAGTTTCTGGGGCGGCAACCTGCTGCGCCTTGGCAGTGCCTCGCAGCCATTCCTGCTGGTGCTGCTGTTCCAGCTGTGTTTCGGCCTCAACCCGCTGCAGGCCGGGCTGCTGAGTTTTGCCAGCGGCGCGGGGGCGTTCCTGATGAAGCTGCTGGCGGTGCGGATCGTCAGTCGCTTCGGCTTTCGCCGCACCCTGACCGTCAACGCGCTGCTCACCGGGCTGACGATAGCGGCCTGCGCCAGCTTTAATATTTCCACGCCGTACTGGGTGGTGATCCTGCTACTGTTTGGCAGCGGCATCATCCGCTCCCTGCAGTTCAGCACCCTGGGCGCCTTGACCTACGCCGACGTACCCGCCGAGCTGTCCAGCCGCGCCAGCAGCCTGGCGGCCATGACCATCCAGCTGAGCATGAGCCTGTCGGTGGGTGTCGCGGCGGCGCTGCTCAGCCTGGTCATGGCGCTGCGTGGCCACGTCGGCATCGCGGAAAACGACGTGGCCCTGGTGATGCTGATCGGCGGTGTGTTTTGCGCCTTGTCAGCAGTGGTGTTCCGCAGGCTTTCGCCGGTGGCAGGTGCCGCCGTGTATACAGGAGGTAGTCAATGATTCGCGTCGCTCGTCCCACGGATGCCCCGGCCATTGCCCAGGTGCAGATTCGCAGCTGGCAACAGGCCTATCGTGGGCTGATGCCCGATGATTACCTGGCCGCCCTGGACCGCACCCAGGAGCAGCGCCAGGCCTGGTGGAAACAGTCGATCGAACAGGGTTCGCCCGAGGTGTTCGTGGCCCTGGTCGATGAACGAGTGATAGGTTGGATCGCTGTCGGCAGCAGCCGCGACGAGGATGTGGACCAGCGCGAAACCGCCGAGGTCATGGCCTTCTACTTGCTGGCCGAGCACTGGGGGACAGGTGTTGGGCGCACCCTCTGGACAACGGCCGTGGAGCATCTGCGCGGCCAGGGTTTCCAGGCGCTGAGCTTGTGGGTGCTGCTCGACAATACACGGGCCACAGGCTTCTACCGCAAGGCCGGGCTGCTGGCCGACAACAGCTCGCAGCGCAGCATAGCCAGGGGGGGCTGGGCGCTGGAGGAAATCCGCTACCGGGCAACGCTTTGAACGCAATATTTCAACGGGCGCCAGCGCGCCCATTCTTGCCTGGAAGCTGCGCGGCCACAGGTTTTATCCAGGAAACCATCGGTCATGAGTTCATCCTCCTCGCCTTCGCGCGATCGCCACTACAGCCACTGGAAAGTCGAGCATCTGCCTGCCACGCCGGCGGCTTTCGTGCGGTTTTTCGCCAGCCACTTCAAGCTCTGGTACCTAGCGATTCATCTGCTGCAGATCGCTGCGGTGGTCTGCACCATTCTCGTTCCCTGGGGCCTGGGGCAGATCACCCGCACGGTCAGCAACGGCCTGGACAGTGCCCACGCCTTCGAGGTGTTGCGGTGGCCCCTGACGTTGTTTGCCGCGCTGCTGGTGGGCGAAGTGCTGTTCACCCGAGCCGCCGCCGGTTGCCACATTCATGTGTTGCCGCTACAGCGGCGCATGGTTACCCATGTGGTGTTCGCCTACCTGCAACAGCATTCCCATCGCTTTATCAGCAATGAGTTCGCCGGCGCCCTGGCGCACAAGGTGTCCGAGATCGCCCTGGGGGTGAACCAGGCGCTGGGTATCCTGCTGTTCGACCTGATCCCCCTGGTGGCGACCCTGAGCCTGGCCACCGTGCTGCTGTGGAGCGCGTCACCGGTGCTGGCGCTGTTCATGGCTGCCTGGTCGCTGCTGTTCATTGCCATCTGCTACCTGCTGGCCCGGCGCAGCCACCCCCTGGCCCAGCAATACTCGGCGGCGCGCAGCACCAGCAATGGCAAGGTGGTGGATGCGGTGTCGAACCTGGCCAATATCCGCCTGTTTGCCCGGCATGCCTTCGAACACCGCTACCTGGGCAGCTTCCTCGACAAGGAGGTGAAGGCGGCCAACCGCTCCCTGGGCTACATGGAGAAGATCCGCTGGTTCCAGACCAGCTGCGGCGTGGTGCTCAAGCTCGGCCTGCTGTTGCTGGCGCTGTACCTGTGGCGCACCCAGCGCATCGATATCGCCTCATTCGTCATGGCCACCAGCCTGTCGCTGCTGATCATCAATGATGTCGGCAACCTGTCCCGGCGTTTCCTGGAGTTGTTCGAGGCCACCGGCAACATCGCCAACGGCGTGAACACCCTGATCCGTCCCCATGAGGTGATCGACCAACCCCAGGCCCAGCCCTTGCGGATCCAGCGCGGGGATATCGAGTTCCGCAGTGTCGGCTTTGCCTACGGTACGGGGCCGGCGATTTTCCAGCAGTTGAATATCCTCATCCCGGCCGGGCAGAAGGTCGGCCTGGTGGGGGCTTCCGGCTCCGGCAAGTCGACCCTGGTCAACCTGCTGCTGCGCCTGTACGACGTGCAGCAAGGCGCGGTGCTGATCGACGGGGTGGATGTGCGCAGCGTGACCCAGCATTCCCTGCACCAACAGATCGGTCTGATTCCCCAGGAGCCGGGGCTGTTCCACCGCAGCATCCGCGAGAACATCCATTACGGTCGCCTGGACGCCTCGCCGGAAGAACTGGCGCAAGCCATCCACCGCGCCGGCGCCAGCGAGTTCATCGAGGGCATGGAACTGGGTTATGAATCACTGGTGGGCGAGCGCGGCGTCAAGTTGTCCGGCGGCCAGCGGCAACGCATCGCCATCGCCCGGGTGTTGCTGAAGAACGCACCGATCCTGGTGATGGACGAAGCGACATCGAGCCTCGACTCGATCACCGAGCGCTTTATCCAGGACAAGCTGGACGAAATCATGGAAGACAAGACCGTGCTGGTGGTGGCGCACCGGCTGTCCACCGTGGCCCATCTGGACCGGATCCTGGTGTTCGACAAGGGCCGGGTGGTCGAGGACGGCAGCCACGAACAACTGCTGCGCCAGGGTGGGCAGTATCATCGGCTGTGGCGTCGCCAGTTCGACGAAGTCCTGGACGAGTCGCCGGTTTAGGCGAAAACCGGGTGTTTAAAAAAGAGAAGCGGCGCGCTGCAAGATCGCGCTGTGCCCGCGCGGCGTCCGCTACGCCACCGCGGCCAACACCGCCTATGACACCAAGGGGCGGGACTCGGCGAATTTCTATCCGGGGGATGCGTTCAACCTCACCCCCGAGGTGGCGTTTCGTTTCTAGGAGCTAAAGGCCGACTTGCCAGGCCACGGCATCGCGCACGTTGATCGGGGACCGGGCAAGGCGGCAGAACCGCGTATTCGCGCGGTTATTCGCTGGGTTCCTGGGCAAAGGAGGTGGCGAGGAAGTCGATCAGCGTGCGTACCGAAGGGCGCAAGCCTCGGCGCGACGGGAACACTGCGGTGATCACCCCTTCGGCGGGTTGCCAGGACCCCAGCAGTCGCTGCAACTGGCCGCTCGCCAGTTCGTCGCGGACCACCGCCAGGGGCAGGTTGGCGATGCCGGCGCCTTCCAGCACTGCACTCTTGAGCACCGCCATGTCGTCGCTGAGCAGCCGGGGCGTGTGGACGATCTGTGCGGTCGCGCCGCAGGTGTCGCGCAATTGCCACCAGTGGCTGGACTGCCCGGCGCTGGTCCAGCCGATGCTGGGCAGCTCGGCCAGGTCCTCGGGGGACTCCAGCGGGCCATGGCGGCGGACAAAGTCTGAGCTCGCCACCAGTACCTGCGGGCTTTTGCTCAGGACCTTCATCACCAGCTCACTGTCGTCCAGCGGTGGAAAACACAGGCTCAGGGCGATGTCGAAACCTTCACTGATGATGTCGACCCGCCGGTTGTAGCTCTTCACATAGAGCTCGACAGCCGGGCACTGGACCATGAATTTGCCAATCAGTGGCGCCACCCAGTAGTTCAGCAGCGGGGTGCTGCAACTCAGCCTGACCACGCCCCGGGGTTCGGACCTGTTCTGTTCGATGAGGTCTTCGGCCGACTCTGCTTCGGCCATCATCGCCACGCAATGCCGGTAGTAGGCCTGGCCGATTTCGGTGACCTGGAATTGCCGGGTCGAACGCTGGATCAGGCGCACTCCCAGGCGGGTTTCCAGCTGGTTGACCCTGCGGCTCAAGGTCGACTTGGGCATGTTCAGCGCCCGGCCGGCCGCCGCGAAGCCGCTGTGTTCGACCACTTTGGCGTAAAGGAAGAGTTCGTTCAGATCGATCATCGACAATCGCGTTGTTCCAATAATGAGACGGTGCAGTCTAATTCAATGACTACCGGCACCCAAGGCCGGCCACTAAGGTAGTGCCCTTGAGCCGATTTGCGCGGCTGGTGGGGCAGTCATGAGGCCCGTCCTGTCAGCAGTCGTGGTTACACCGCTGGAACAGTCGAGAGGGGGCAGTCAGGTAAACGACTGCCGCCAGGACTTCGGGGCCGGCCCATGGCCCAGCCCCCACCCAGGCTTGCCCAGGACGGCAGCCAGCGCCGAGCATCCAGCCCGTTCCCCATGCCATGAGGGCACCCTACGCAGGAGAAATGGAAATGAGCACAACAGGACACGCAGCCAACTTCAATGGGGCCAAACCGACCATTGATCCGACCGACACAGCGATGTTGCTGATCGATCACCAGAGCGGACTGTTCCAGATCGTCAAGGACATCGAGGTTCCCCAGCTGCGGGCCAATGCCATCGCCCTGGCCAAGGCGGCCAGCCTGCTGAAGATCCCGGTGATCACCACCGCGTCGGTGCCCCAGGGCCCCAACGGCCCCTTGATCCCGGAGATCCAGGAAGCCGCTCCCCACGCCCGGTACGTGGCGCGCAAAGGCGAGATCAACGCCTGGGACAATCCCGAGTTCGTCGCCGCGGTAAAAGCCACCGGCAAGAAGACCCTGGTGATCGCCGGCACCCTGACCAGTGTCTGCCTGGCATTTCCGTCGATTGCCGCGGTGCATGCCGGCTACAAGGTGTTCGCGGTGGTCGACGCCTCGGGCAACCATTCGCGGCTGGCCACCGATCTGACAATCGCTCGCCTGGCCCAGGCCGGGGTGGTGCCGATCGACATCATGGCCACGCTCTCCGAACTGCAGGGCTCGTGGAACCGTCCCGATGCCGAGGACTGGGCACGCGTCTACACCCAGGCGATGCCGCACTACCAACTGCTGATCGAGAGCTACATCAAGGCTCAGCAAGTGGCCAACAATCACGAAACCCTCGACTCCCAGCGCAGCTGAACAGGGCCGGGGCTTTCTGCCTTTCCAGCGCAAACCATCGGGGTTTGCGCTGTTTCTCTGGAGATGGACATGACCACTACCTACAAGCGTCTCGACAAGAACAACGCCGCCGTGCTGCTGGTGGATCACCAGGCCGGCCTGCTGTCCCTGGTGCGCGACATCGACCCGGACAAGTTCAAGAACAACGTGCTGGCCCTGGCCGACCTGGCCAAGTACTTCCAGCTGCCGACCATCCTCACCACCAGCTTCGAGACCGGCCCCAACGGTCCACTGGTGCCCGAGCTCAAGGCGCTGTTCCCGGACGCGCCCTACATTGCCCGGCCGGGCCAGATCAATGCCTGGGACAACGAGGACTTCGTCAAGGCGATCAAGGCCACCGGCAAGAAGCAGCTGATCATCGCCGGCGTAGTGACCGAGGTTTGCGTGGCGTTCCCGGCGCTGTCGGCCCTGGAAGAAGGCTTCGAGGTGTTCGTGGTCACCGACGCTTCCGGCACCTTCAATGAGCTGACCCGCGATTCGGCCTGGAACCGCATGTCCACCGCCGGCGCCCAGTTGATGACCTGGTTCGGCCTGGCCTGCGAGCTGCACCGCGACTGGCGCAACGATATCGAGGGCCTGGGCACCCTGTTCTCCAACCACATCCCGGACTACCGCAACCTGATCACCAGCTACAACACGCTGACTTCCGGCAAGTAACCTCCGGGCAAGGGCTGCCGCTCCTGGCAGCCCTTGCCTGCGGGCCCGTCCAGCGAAATCTCGCTGGATAGCCGCGCCTCGATATCCCGCCTGACGATTGCTGAAACCACCATGACCACACGAAACCAACCCCAGGGTGTGCCTGCCTTACGCCTGCAACGCTGGGCGATGACCCTCGGCCTGTCGCTGACACTGATCGATGTCCGGGCCGACAACTCCCTGGGCCAGCGCGACAACCTCAGCACCGCCATCAACGAGCGGCAAAAGGCCGAGCTGGCGGTGCCGGCCGGGTTTGTCCAGGGTTCGTCGCTCAACGGCCTGCTGCGCAACTATTACCTGGCCCGGGACAACCACAACACCCCGGCGCGGCAGGACCAGCGCGAGTGGGTGCAGGGCCTGTACCTGTCGTTTCGTTCGGGCTACACCGACACGCCGATCGGTGTCGGCCTGGATGTGCACGGGTTCTACGGACTCAAGCTCGACGGCGGAGGCGGCAGTGGCGGGGCGGGGCTGTTGCCGCTGGATTCGCAACGGGCACCCCAGGCGGATTTCTCCGCCGCCGGCGCGGCCCTGAAGCTGCGCGGCTTCGACAGCCTGCTCCAGGCCGGCGACCAGTACCTGGAGAATCCGCTGGCGGCGGGCGGGGTCAGTCGCCTGTTCCCACAGACCTTTCGTGGGCTGACGCTGAAGAACTACAGCCTGGAACACCTGACCCTGGACGTCGGCATGGTCGACTCCACCCGCCTGCGCAACCAGAGCGGGCAGAGCCACCTGACCACCAGCTATGGCAGCGGCACCAAGAGTGGGGTCGCAGCCGACCGCGAAGCCTCGCGCATGGCCTGGGCCGGGGGCATCTACAACCCAGTGGATGGGCCCACGCTGACCCTGTATGGCGGGCAACTGAGCGATATCTGGCGCCAGTACTACGCAGGCGTGAGCCAGCCCTTCAAGCTGAACCAGGGCATCAGCCTGACGCCTTACCTGCATTACTTCAAAACCCGCGACCAGGGCCGCGGCCAACTGGGGCGCATCGACAACGATACCTACAGCGGCGGGCTGACCCTGGCCGTGGCGGGGCAGAGCCTGACCCTCGGGGTGCAGAAGGTCGATGGCAATACCCCGTTCGACTACATCGCCCAGGACGACCGCTCCTTTCTCTACCTCAGCAATTCGCAGCAATACGCCGACTTCAACGCGCCGGGGGAACGCTCCTGGAAACTCCAGTACCAGACCAGCCTGGCCTTTATCGACGCCCCGGACCTGCAGTTCAGTGCTGCCTATACCCGAGGCGA
This sequence comes from Pseudomonas sp. GW460-12-10-14-TSB1, assembly GCF_017349775.1. Lineage (NCBI taxonomy): Bacteria > Pseudomonadati > Pseudomonadota > Gammaproteobacteria > Pseudomonadales > Pseudomonadaceae > Pseudomonas > Pseudomonas sp. GW460-12-10-14-TSB1. The sequence goes on along the minus strand of NZ_JACNAC010000042.1, from coordinate 18,289 downwards.
GGCCGACCTGACCCGGGTCGACCCCGGCAGCCAGGGCTACGGCTACATCTATAACGCCGCCGGCAAGGACGCCCATCACTGGGAGCGCGACCTGTCGCTGCGCTACGCCGTGCCCGACGGCCGGGCCAAGGGCCTGAACCTGACCTTGCGCTGGGCCGCGCACCGCACGGGGCAGGGCTACACCGCCCCGGGCAATACCCGCGGCAATGCCAACGCCGACGAATACCGGGTGATAGTCGATTACCCGTTCAGCATTTTCTAACCGGCCGCAGAGGGGCTGTTGCATGAACCGAACGAAATGGGTCAAGGCGCTGGGCATCAGCTCGGCGCTGGCCTGCGCCACGAGCGAAGCCGACAGTGTCAGCCTGCCGCCCCTGGCCCTGGGCAATACCAGCTTCATGGACGGGGTCGCCGGCCCGGGCGGGCTGTTCGAACTGCCGGTGCAGTACTACCGCAGCCATTCGGCCTACGATGCCCGCGGCCACTCGCTCCCGGGCCGGCAGCAGGTGTACAGCACCACGGTACTGCCGCACCTGGCCTATTTCAGCAGTGACACCCTGCTGGGGGCGAATTATGGCGCCGAGGTGCTGTTGCCGCTGGTGAACCTGGAGCTGGACATCGACCAGGGCCCCAAGGGCCGGCGCACTCGCCAGGGCGATGTGATCGTCAGCCCGTTCCTGCTGCAATGGGCCCCGGTATCGTTCTTCGGCCGGCCTTACTGGCAGCGCCTGAACTTCGTGTTCTCGCTGCCGACCGGTTCCTACAGCAAGGATTCGAGCATCAATACCGGGAGCAATGTCTGGGTGTTCAACCCGCACTATGTGTTCACCTGGGAGCTGAGCGAGCGCCTGGAGGTCAGCGGGCGCATTCATTACGCCTGGTCCAGCCGCAACCATGATCCGGCGTCGGTGCTGGGGGTCGACAGCATTCAGCCGGGGCAGGCGGTCCACGGCAACCTGGCGCTGTCCTATGCGCTCTCGGACCGTTGGCGGGTCGGGGTGGCGGGTTACCAGCTCAAGCAGATCAGCGACGACCGCATCGACGGCCATCGGCAGAAAGACTCCCGGGAACAGGTGCTGGGCATCGGCCCAGGGGTGATGTACCGCCAGGGCAAGCAGACTCTGTTCGCCAACCTCTACTTTGAAAGCGCTGCTGAAAATCGCGCCCAGGGCTCGCAACTGACCCTGCGTTACCTGCGCACCTTCTAGGCGCCGCGCCTGCTAAAGCGCCACATCGGGTGACCCGCGCCCCCGGTGTTACCGCGAGCACATTTTTCGCGCCCGACAAGCCCCGTCCTGGGGCATTTTCACTCGCCTTTCTGGCTGGCGATCTTCTTCGTCAGCCTTCCTGATTATTCAAAAACCAAGCGAATCAAGCACCTGTAAAACGGGCAGGGGCTTTGGCATGCAATGTGCTTTTTTGGCTATATGGATAATTGGATACAAAAATTCAAAAGGTGTCACCGATGAAATTCGCCCCAGCCTATACCGAGCGCCAGCCCGTGACCGCGGAGGAGGAGGCCTACAACTTTCTGCTGGAAGCGATCTGCAAAGGGCGCTTCCGCACTGGCGAGCGGCTGATCGCCGAGGACATCGCCAGTGAAATCAACATGAGCCGGATGCCGGTGCGCGAAGCCTTCCGGCGCCTGGATGCCGATGGCCTGGTGACCCTGCGGCCCAATCGCGGGGCCATTGTCCGTGGCTTGAACATCGATGAAATGCGCGAAGTCTTCGAAATGCGCAGCGCCCTCGAAGGGCTGGCGATCCGCGTGGCGGTGGGCAAGATCACCGAGCGCCATTTCAGCCATCTGGAGCGCCTGCTCGACGAGATGGACGACTACCGCGAAGACGGTGCCGAGTGGGTCAGCCGCCATCGCGCCTTCCATGAATACCTGTGCAGCCTGAGCGAGCGCCCGCGGCTGATGCGGCAGATCTCGGCGCTGTATTCGGTGATCGAGCCGCACATGCGTCTGTGGCTGCAACACGCCGACAAACCCCGCAGCGCCCGTGACGAACACGCCTCGATCATTGCCGCGCTGCGTTCCGGCGACCCGGACAAGGCGGCGCAGGTGGTGTGCGAGCACATCGAGGGCACCATCCCGCGGCTGATCCAGTTCCTGGAGGCCCATCAGTAACCACGCACTTTTCGCCGGGCGCTTCACGCTTGCCGTGAGCGCCGGTCCCCTTGCTACCCGACATGACTGGAGTAATGCCATGCACAAGCCTTGCGCGTCAGTTGCCGTTTTTACCTTGAGTCTATGTTGTTCCCTATGGGCGCAGGCCGCCCCCGAGTTGCCGGAGCGCTTGAGCAAGAGCGAAAAGATCGTCTACTGCTCCGGCATGGACTCGCCGCCGCTGGTGTCGTTCGACACGCAACAGAAACCGGTGGGGCTGCAGGTGGACATGGGCGAGGCGATTGCCCAGCGCCTGGGCGGCAAGCAAGTCGAGTGGCGCATCTCGCCTTTCGCCGGGCTGATTCCGGCACTGCTGGCGCAGCAATGCGACATGATCGTCGACCAGCTGTTCGATAAACCCGAGCGCCGGGAAGTGATCGACATCGTCAACTTCATGTACTCCAGCCAGTCCATCGTCGTGCCCAAGGGCAACCCGAAGGCGGTGAACAGCCTTGGGGACCTGTCCGGGCTCAAGGTGGCGGTCAGCAATGGTTCGACCATCCGCATCCTGCTGGGTGCCGAGAACGACAAGCTGGTGGCGGCCGGCAAGCCGCCGATGAAACTGGTGGTGTACAACGTCGACGCCGATGCCTTCCAGGCGCTGCGCATCAACCAGGTGGACGCCTTCGGTACCACGGTGGAGTCCGCCGGGCACTATCAGCAACTGGCCCCGGACCTGTTCCAGTCGGCGGTGCCAGCGTTCAACCGGATCCTCACCGGCTTCGGCGTGCGCAAGCAGGACCCGCAACTGAGCGCGGCGCTGGGCAAGGTCTTGCAGGACATGCGCGCCGACGGCAGCTACACCGCGTTGCTGGATAAATGGCACGTCAGCGGCGACAAACTGGACTGAGGGCAGACTCGATGAACTTCAATTGGGACGTGTTCTGGCAGTACCTGTTGCTGCCCAGCGATGTCTACCTGACGGGGCTCGGGCTGACTTGCCTGATCAGCGTGTCGGCCATGCTCCTGGGCTGTGTGCTGGGGTTGCTGGCGGCGCTGATGAAGCTGTCGCGCAACCCGCTGTTGCAGTACCCGGTGCGCTTCTATGTGTGGCTGATGCGCGGCACGCCGCTGCTGGTGCAGATCGTGTTCCTGTACACCGCGCTGGCGGCCGGGGGGATTTTCCGCTTCGAGGACCTGGACCTGGGCTGGTTCGTGGTGCCGGGCAATATCCAGGCGGCGATCATCGCCCTGGGCCTCAACGAAGGCGCGTACATGGCCGAGATCATCCGCGCCGGCATCGGTGCGGTGGATAAAGGACAGTATGAAGCCGGGCGCTCCCTGGGCATGACTTTCCCCAAGCTGATGCGGCGCATCGTGCTGCCCCAGGCGTTTCGAGTGATAGTCCCGCCGCTGGGCAACGAGTTCAACGTGATGCTGAAGAACACCACCCTGGTCAGCGTCATCGGTGTGCAGGAGCTGCTGCTCAGTACCCAGATGGTGACCTCGGCCACCTTCCGGGTGTTCGAGCTGTACCTGGTGGTTGCCATCTACTTCCTGGCGTTGACCACGCTCTGGGGCTTCTTCCAGCGTTGGCTGGAGAACCGCTTCGGCCAGTCCGAGCGCCCGGCACCGGCGGCCAGCCGCCTGTTCGGGCGTCACACCATGAAACTGCTGAGGGGGCGTTGAGCATGGCGCACATGAGTGAAGAACTGGTCATCGAAGCCCTGGATATTCACAAGTCCTTCGGCGACCTGGAGATTCTCAAGGGCATCTCCCTGCAAGTGCGGCGCGGCGAAGTGGTGGTGCTGATCGGCGCCTCCGGTTCGGGCAAGACCACCTTTATCCGTTGCATCAATCTGCTGGAAGACATCCAGGCCGGGCAGATCCGCGTCGCCGGCCAGCCCATGGGCTACCGCACGCGGGCCAACGGCAGCCTGGTGCGCGACTCGGAGCGCAACATCGCCCGCCAGCGCCGGGACATCGGCATGGTGTTCCAGCGCTTCAACCTGTTCCCGCACATGACCGCCCTGGAAAACATTATCGAGGCGCCGATCCACGTCCTCGGCGTGCCACGCGCCGCCGCGGAGGAACAGGCGCGGGCGCTGCTCAAGCGCGTGGGGCTGGCGGAGAAGGCCGGCCACTATCCTTCAATGCTGTCCGGCGGCCAGCAACAGCGGGTGGCGATCGCCCGGGCGCTGGCGATGAAACCCCAGGCGATGCTGTTCGACGAGCCGACCAGCGCCCTCGACCCGGAGACGGTGGGCGAAGTGCTGCAAGTGATGAAGGAGCTGGCGGAGGAGGGCATGACCATGGTGGTGGTCACCCACGAAATGGGTTTTGCCCGCGAAGTGGCCGACCGGGTGGTGGTGCTCGATCAAGGTGAGCTGATCGAGCAAGGCCCGCCCGAACAGATCTTCAGCCAGCCCCGCCACGCCCGGACCCGGGCCTTTCTCAGCCGGGTGTTGTGAACCCGAATCTTCAACCTTGTGTGAGTCCTGCCATGTTCAAATTTTCTGCCCACGAGTATCCCTACGCCTCCCAGCGCCAAAGCGTGTTCGCCAAGCGCGGCATGGTCGCCGCCTCCCAGCCATTGGCCGCCGAGGCCGGCATTGAAATCATCCGTCGCGGGGGCAATGCCATCGACGCCGCGATCGCCACGGCGGCGGCCTTGACCGTGGTCGAGCCTACCGGCTGCGGCATCGGTGGCGACGCCTTTGCCCTGGTCTGGACCCAGAACAAACTGCATGGTCTGAACGCCAACGGCGTCGCCCCCCAGGCCCTGAGCATCGAGGCGGTGAAAGCCGCCGGCCATGAACAGATGCCTTTGCACGGCTGGACGCCAGTGACGGTCCCAGGCTGCCCGTCGGCCTGGGCCGAACTGTCCAAGCGTTTCGGCCGCCTGCCATTCGCCGACCTGTTGCAGCCCGCCATAAGCCTGGCGCGCGATGGCTTCCCAGTGTCGCCGGTGGTTGCCCTGCAATGGCAAAGCGCGCTGGAGAACTTCACCCCGAGCCGCAACACCGTGCTCGACAGCTGGTTCGACACCTATCTGATCGACGGCCGGGCACCCCGGGCCGGGGAGATGTTTCGCAACCCGGCGCAAGCCAGGACCTTGGCGGAGCTGGCCGCCAGCGGCTGCGAAAGCTTCTATCGCGGTGCCCTGGCGCAGCGCCTGGACCAGCACTCGCGGGCCACCGGCGGTTACCTGCGCGCCAGCGACTTGCAGGATTACCGCGCCCAGTGGGTCGAGCCGATCAAGGTCAACTATCGCGGCGTGGACGTCTGGGAGATTCCACCGAGCGGCCAGGGCCTGGTGGTACTGATGACCCTGAAGATTCTCGAAGGCTTCGACTTCGATCACCGCGACAGCCAGCAGACCTGGCACCGCCAACTCGAGGCGATGAAGCTGGCCTACAGCGACGGCCTGCACTACATCACCGACCCCGCGCATATGCGGGTCGCGGTGGAGGACCTGCTCAGCGACCGCTACGCGGCCCAGCGCCGGGCGCAGATCGGCGAGCAGGCGCTGACCCCGCAGCCGGGCGATCCGCACGCCAGCGGCACGGTCTACCTGGCCACCGCCGATGCCGAGGGCAATATGGTGTCGTTCATCCAGAGCAACTACCACGGCTTTGGCTCGGGCGTGGTGCTGCCCGACAGCGGCATCGCCCTGCAGAACCGCGGCGAAGAGTTCAGCCTCGACCCAGCCCACGCGAACTGCCTGGCGCCGGGCAAGAAGACTTTCCACACCATCATCCCGGGTTTCCTCAGCAAGGGCGGCGTGCCCATGGGGCCGTTTGGCGTGATGGGCGGTTACATGCAGCCCCAGGGGCATGTGCAGATGGTCATGAACCTGGTGGATTTCGGCCTCAACCCGCAGGCGGCCCTGGATGCGCCGCGCTGGCAATGGCTGGGCGGGCTGCAAGTGGGGATCGAACAGAACGCCTCGCGGGACATGACCGCCGCCCTGGCGCGCCGCGGGCACGAGGTGCAGGTGGCCTGTGACCTGACCAGCTACGGGCGCGGGCAGATCATCCTGCGCGACCCGCAAACCGGCGTGCTGTGCGGCGGTACCGAACCGCGCACGGATGCCCATATCGCGGTGTTCTGAGCCAAGGGGGCGGGTGAGGGCGCTTGTCCTTGCCGCGCCCCCAACTGGTCTGGGCAGCCCTGTGGATGCCGGATCATCGACTAGACTCACGCGATCTATAACGTCTGGCACGAGGTTCCGGTCATGGCAAAAAACAACAAGGGCGCCGCCAAGGGCGCTGCCGTTGAGCACGCGAAACTGACAAAAAAAGACTATGAGGACCAGTTGCGCCGCTTGCATGTGGAGCTGGTCAAGCTGCAGGAGTGGGTGCGCGAAAAGGGCATCAAGATCTGCATCGTCTTCGAGGGGCGCGACGGCGCCGGCAAGGGCGGGACCATCAAGGCCCTGACCGAGCGCCTGAGCCCGCGGGTGTTCCGGGTGGTGGCGCTGCCGGCGCCGACCGACCGCGAGAAAAGCCAGATGTACCTGCAGCGCTACCTGCCGCACCTGCCCGCGGCGGGCGAAGTGGTGATCTTCGACCGCAGCTGGTACAACCGCGCGGGTGTCGAGCGGGTGATGGGGTTCTGCAGCGAAGAGCAGGCGGTCGCCTTCCTCAAGGCGGTGCCGCTGGTGGAGCGGGCGATCGTCGACTCGGGCGTGATCCTGCTCAAGTATTGGCTGGAGGTCAGCCCGGAGGAACAGACCCGCCGGCTCGAAGCGCGGATCAAGGACGGACGCAAAATCTGGAAGCTGACGCCCATGGACGTCAAGTCATACAGCCGCTGGTATGACTACTCCCGCGCCCGCGACGAGATGTTCAAGGCCACCGACACCGAACATGGGCCCTGGCTGGTGGCCAACTCCAACGACAAGCGCCGCGCGCGCCTGAATATCATCTCCGACCTGCTCAGCCGCATTCCCTACAAGGAGGTACCACGGGAGCAAGTGGTGTTGCCGAAACGCCAGAAACCGGGCGGCTATCGGGAGTCGGACCATCCGCTGCGGCGGGTTCCGGAGAAGTTCTGAGCGGCACCTGTAAGCAAACCTGCGCAGTACAGCAAAGGACCCGCGTCCCATGAGCCATTCGGGGTCTTCACCGCCCGTCCCGGAACCCGGCCGCATCGCCCGCCGGGATGCCGGCGACGGGCAGAACCGCTGGAGCCGCTGGCTACCGGGGCTGCGCATGCTGCGCGAATACCGGATCGCCTGGTTGCGTTATGACTTGGTGGCCGGGCTGGTGCTGACCACCATGCTGGTGCCTGTCGGCATCGCCTACGCGGCGGCGTCGGGCCTGCCCGGCATCTATGGCCTCTACGCGACCATAGTGCCGTTGCTCGCCTATGCGCTGTTCGGCCCCAGCCGGATCCTGGTGCTGGGGCCGGACTCCTCGCTGGCGGCGGTGATCCTCGCCGTGGTCCTGCCGCTGTCCGGCGGCGACCCGCAGCGCGCGGTGGCGCTAGCGGGGATGATGGCGATAGTGGCGGGTGCGGTGTGCATCCTGGCCGGCATCGCGCGCCTGGGGTTTGTCACCGAACTGCTGTCCAAACCGATCCGCTACGGCTACATGAACGGCATTGCACTGACGGTCTTGATCAGCCAGTTGCCGAAACTCTTCGGCTTTTCGGTGGACGCCGAGGGGCCGCTGCGCAACCTGTGGGCCATCGCCACTGCAGTGCTGGAAGGGAAAACCAACTGGACCGCCTTCATGGTCGGCGCGGCGACCCTGGCGGTGATTCTGCTGTTCAGAAACCACAAACGGGTGCCGGGCATCCTGATTGCCGTCACCGCGGCGACGGTCGCCGTTGCTGTACTGGACCTTGCGGCAACCGCCGGCGTCTCGGTCTTGGGCTCGCTGCCACAAGGCCTGCCGGCGTTCGCCGTGCCCTGGATCACCCGCGCCGATATCGTCCCGGTGCTGATCGGCGGCTGCGCGGTGGCCCTGGTTTCGTTCGCCGATACCAGTGTGCTGTCCCGTGTCTATGCGGCGCGAACCCACACCTATGTCGACCCGAACCAGGAGATGGTCGGGCTCGGCGTCGCCAACCTGGCCGCCGGTCTTTTCCAGGGTTTTGCTATCAGCAGCAGCTCGTCGCGCACCCCCGTGGCCGAGGCCGCCGGCGCCAAGACCCAGCTGACCGGAGTCATAGGCGCCCTGGCCGTGGCCTTGCTGCTGATGCTGGCGCCAGACCTGCTGGAGGACCTGCCGAGCAGCGCCCTGGCCGCGGTGGTGATCGCATCGGCCATTGGCCTGATCGAAGTCAGCGACCTGCGACGGATTTATCGCATCCAGCGTTGGGAGTTCTGGCTGTCCATCGTCTGCACCATCGGCGTAGCCGTGCTTGGCGCAATCGAGGGCATCGGGCTGGCCATATTGATTGCCGTCATCGAGTTTCTATGGGATGGCTGGCGCCCTTATTCGGCGGTTCTCGGGCGGGCGAAAGGCGTCAGGGGGTATCACGACATCAAGCGTTATCCCGACGCGCAGCTCATCCCCGGCGTGGTCCTGTTTCGCTGGGATGCGCCGTTATTTTTCGCCAACGCCGAGCTGTTCCATGACCGGGTGCTGGATGCCGTGGCGGCCTCGCCGACACCGGTGCGCTGGCTGGTGGTGGCGGCGGAACCGGTGACCAGCGTCGACGTGACCTCCGCCGACATGCTGGCGGAGCTGGACGACAGCCTGCACGCGGCCGGCATCAAGTTGTGCGTGGCCGAGATGAAAGACCCGGTCAAGGACAAGCTGAAGCGGTTCGGGCTGTTCGCGCGGCTGGGCGAAGCGGCGTTCTTCCCGACCATAGGCGATGCCGTCGACAGCTACCTGGCGCTGCATCCGCTGGAGTGGGCAGGGCGCGAGGATCGCTGAGCGGCAGCGGAGCGACTCAGGGGCATGGCAAGGTCGCGGGTGATCAGGTCCCGATCTTGATCAGGACCTTACCTTCCAAGGGCGACTCAGCCGAGCCGCATCGACAGTTCCACGTCGTCGCTGAAGGGCACGGACAGGTAGCCGCTACCGGGCGAACGGACGCGGGCCAGGTAGTCCGGGCAGTAGTCCGTGTTGTCGGCGACGATCAGCGCGCCTGGCCGCAGGCGGCTTTCGACCAGGGCCAGGATATCGGCATACAGCGCCTTGGCGCCGTCCAGCAACAGCAGGTCGATGGACTCGGGAAGGTCGACCGCCAGGGTCTTCAGCGCGTCGCCCTCGCGGATTTCCACCAGGTCAGCCAGGCCGCCTTCGAGCAGGTGCTGGTACGCCCGTTGCACCTTGGACGCCTCGAACTCGCTGCCAATCAGGCGGCCGCCACCGTTGTCGCGGATCGCCGCCGCCAGGTGCAGGGTCGAGATGCCGAACGAGGTGCCGAATTCGACGATGTATCGGGCCCGGGTGCTGCGCGCCAGCATGTACAGCAGCCCGCCGGTCTCGCGCGAAACCGGCAGCCAGAGGTCCTTCAGGCGGCCATAGAAGTCCAGGTATTCGGTCTTGCTGTGCATCAGGCGCTCGCGTTCCTCGCGGGGGATGTCGGCGACGGCCGGGCTGGTCGCCGTATCGGCCTGTTCGAACAGGCGATCGAGCAAGGGCGCGAGCGGGGAAGTAGTCAGTGTGGTGGTCATGGGGGGCATCCTGTCCGAAGTTGACGCCTGGCGGCGCGTGGCTAAAATGCGATCAATTCGTCGCATTTAGAGAATATGAGCAGGTGACCCCATCCGCTATTCGCATTGGCTCCGGCCCTGTCAGGCCCTCATGAGCAATCGCCGAACCCCGCAGGTTTCCTCGCGAAAAGCCCCTAAACAGGCCCGCTCGACGGAGCTGGTCGCGGCGATTCTGGAAGCCGCTACTCAGGTTTTGGCCAGGGAGGGTGCGCAGCGTTTCACCACCGCGCGGGTGGCCGAGAAGGCCGGTGTCAGCATCGGTTCGCTGTACCAATACTTCCCGAACAAGGCGGCGATTCTGTTCCGCCTGCAAAGCGATGAGTGGCAACAGACCACGCAGCTGCTGCGCAGCATCCTCGAAGACCTTGGCAAAGCCCCGCTGGAACGGCTGCGCATCCTGGTCCAGGTGTTTATCCAGTCCGAGTGCGAGGAGGCGAGGATGCGCGTGGCGCTCAACGACGCCGCGCCGCTGTATCGCCACGCCCCTGAGGCGCAGGCCGTGAAGGCGCAGGGAGAAATGATTTTCCAGGTCTTCATGCAGGAGGTGCTGCCCGACGCGCCGCAGGCAATCCGTGCCCTGGCCAGCGACTTGATTACCACCACGCTCAGCAGCGTGGGCAAGGAGTTTTCAGAAAGCCCGCGTACCGCCGCAGAGATCGAGACCTACGCCGACGCGATGGCAGACATGTTCTGCGCCTACCTCACGCAGCTGGCGCGCCGCGCTGACCGGTAAAGGCCGCGAGGTTGCCGGGCGCCCTGGATGGCGTTCGATGCCGGTCAGGCGCGCGGGCAATCGTCCTGAAATACTTTTTATCCAGCCGTTAACACCTCTGGCGACACCACCCATACGCTGCAAGGCATCTTGTACAGCAACTGCTCCGCCGTGCTGCCGATCAGGCGCCCTATGCCACCACGATGGCCGACCCTGCCCATGACAATCACGTCGATGCCATGGGTTTCGGCGTAGCTGGCAAGGACCTTGGCCGGGCTGCCCATGATCATGTGCTGGCGCTCCGCTGGAATGCCGTTGCGTTCGGCCAGTGCGTTGAGGGCAGCGCCCTGTGCGTCGAACAGGGTCTTGGCTTTGCTCGAGGAGAAGAACGTCGAGCTCTCGTCGAAATTGAATTCGTCCGCGCCGATAGAGGACAGGTCATGGGCATAGACCACATCGAGTTCGGCGTTACAGGCGCTGGCCAGTTTTGTCGCCTCATGCAGTATCCGGTCGTTGAAGTCCTGGTACTGGTCATCGCGATGGAATGGGTCGACCGCCGCGACGATCTTGCGTGGCAACGCATGCTGCAGGTGGCTGACAAAATGCAGGGGCACCGGGCATTCGCGCAGCAAGTGGATATCCAGGGGAGTGAAGAACACCCTCGACAGCAGCGATTGATGCTCCAGGGCCTTGATCAGCAGGGCCATGGGCTGTTCTTTGAGATGAGTCAGGATTTCCTGCAGCGGGTTTTGCACCCACACCACTTCAGTGGTGACGGTGACACCCAGTTTGCGCATCGGGCGGGCCTGTTCTTCAAGCCATTGGCGATGGCGCTCGACGTAGCCCAGGCGCATTTGCTCCAGGGCCTGTTCGTTGACCAGGCTGGCCGTGGCCAAACCCTCCAGGTAGTCGAAGGCGACGATGTGCAGTGCCGCGCCTTCGACCCTGGCCAGCGCGGCGGCCCGATCGAAGGCCGGGCTGTTTTCCATCAGCGGCGAGGCGACCAGCATGAAACGTGATTGCTCGGACATGACAAATCTCCCGTGGGTGATAGCAGATAACGGCAACGCGTCTGTGGCCGTGAAAGCTTGCTGCGATCCTGCCTCCGGCCGGTGGTGCGCGTTTGATCTGTATCAAGCCGTCCGGTCGTGGAGCAGGCCAACTGACGTGCGGTCAGCCGCGAAGGGGCCCATTGATGAATTATTGATCATGTCGGCGCATTGCGCGGGGATCTGACATGGATCAGCACCCTGGAGGCGCCAAGGGAGGAATCTGGATTGACGCGGATGCCTTTATCAATGGGCGTCTGGCGCCGAAGACCCACCTGTCTGGAGGTAGATCATGAGCCAGTATCAACGGTTGCTGCTGATCATCAATCCGGCTCAACGCCATGCCCACGCCATAGGTCACGCCGCCGCCCTGGCCCAGGCCAGCGGTGCGAGCCTGCATATCGCGGCCTTGCTGAGGTCTCTGGATATTCTGTCGTTGCTTGAGGAGGGCGACCGCAAACAGGCCCGGGAAAGTTACTTGCAGGACCAGCGCGACTGGCTCGAGGCCCAGGTAGAAGACCTGCATGGCAAGGGGCTCGCCGTGACGACGGAGGTGGCATGGGTCGATGACATGGAGCAAGACATCCTCGACCATGTCGTGGAAATGCAACCCGACCTGTTGATCAAGCAGATACAGCATGAGCCGAAGCTCAAGCGCGCGTTCTTCACCCCTCTGGACTGGCACTTGCTGCGCCATTGCCCGATACCGGTCTATCTGATTGGCGGGAATGGCTACGCCTTGCCGCGCAAGGTCGTGGCAGCGGTCGAGGTGTCGGATACCGAGCCTGCGGACAACGAACTCAATGAGCGGATCATCCATCAGGCCGCCGGCCTCGCATTGCAGTGTGATGCCGAGCTGCACTTGCTGTATGCCTGTGATATTTCCGCGGCCTTCCTGGCGGATATGGGCGGTGTCGACCTGACCCTGGCGGGTCTAACCAGGGAGCTGCGCGAGGATCTGGAAAAGTCTTTCCTCAGGCTGGCCGAGCGTTTTGGCGTGCCTGCCGAGTGTCGACACTTCATCAGGGGGCAACCCGTCTCGGTGCTGAGCGAGTTTGCCCACGCCCAGGACGTGGATGTGATCGTGATGGGCAGAAACCAGTCCCGCGGGCTGGGCAAGCTGTTGGGCAGCACCACCGAACATATCCTGTATCAGGCGTCTTGCAGCGTTCTGGCGGTCTAGGGGAGGGCGCCATGGCCGGCGCCGGACCGATTCAAAGTGCCGCCACGGAGTCGAGTTGCTCGCGGGCCTGCTTGGCGCTCGAAATGTCGACGGTGCGGGGCAGGGCGACCCCGTTCTTGGCGGCGAGGATCTCGGCCATGACGCTCACGGCGATCTCGGCGGGCGTCTTGCTGCCGATGTAGATGCCGATCGGGCCGTGCAGGCGCTGGAGCGAGGCTTGGCTCTCGCCGAAGTGTTCGATCAGGCGTTCGCGGCGCAGCTGGCTGTTGCGCCGCGAACCGATCGCGCCAATGTAGAAGGCCGGGCTGTGCAGCGCCTCGAGCAGGGCCAGGTCGTCGAGCTTGGGGTCATGGCTGACGGCGACAATGCAACTGCGCAGGTCCGGGGCGAAGGCCCGGACCACATCGTCCGGCATGCCGACCAACTGCTCCACGCCCGCGATACTCCAGCCGCCGATGTATTCGGGGCGGGGGTCGCAGACCGCGACCCGGAAACCGTTGAACAGCGCCATGGTCGCCAGGTATTCGGCCAGCGCGCCAGCCCCGATCAGCAGCAGGCGGTAGCCGGGGCCCAGGGTATTGACCATCTGTTGGCCATCGAAGAAGAACTGCTCCGGCGCAGTGCTGGTGGCCAGGCTCACCTGGCCGCTGCCCAGGTCCAGGCTGCGGCGCACCAGGTGGCCGGCGTTGAGCTGGGCCAGCAGCCGTTCGAGGGCGGGCCTGGATGGGGTGAATTCGAGGATCAGCTCCAGCGTGCCGCCACAGGGCAGGCCGAAGCGGTGGGCTTCATCGGCGCTGATGCCATAACGCACCACCTGCGGCGGACCGTCCGGCAGGCAATTGCCCTCATAGGCGCTGGTGTAGCGGTGGATCAGATCGTCCTCGATGCAACCTCCCGACACGCTGCCCACCACGCGACCATCGCCGCGCAGGGCCATCATCGAGCCCACGGGGCGGGGCGAGGAGCCCCAGGTGCGGGCCACGGTGGCGAGCAGCACGCGTTGGCCGGCCTGGAGCCAGTCATGGGCGGTACTCAGGACCAGTAGATCGATGCTTTCCATGGGGACCTCTGTTGTTCATGGGAGGGGCTGCCGGCAAACCCGATCCTGGAGGAGGGGATCGCCTGCAGCCCTTCTTTTCAACGCATGTGCAGGACGATCGGGCTGCTGCTGGCCGGGTCGGTATGCCCGCGCAGCTTGCCGACCGCTTGCGCGTCGACCGCGCTACCTTGATTGCCCCAGGTGCCGCGCACGAAGGTCAGGACCTCGGCGATTTCCCGGTCCGACAACTGCTCGCGAAAGGCCGGCATGCGGTAGGCATCCGGCACGCCGGCGCTGACAATGCGCTGCGAGCCGTTGAGGGTGATGTTGATCGCCGACGCGTTTTCCTTGGCCAGTGCCGAGGTAGCGCCGGCCAGGGGCGGCATCCACTCGGCCTGGCCCTGGCCGTCCAGGCCGTGGCAGGAGGCGCAGCGGGTCACGTAGGTGTGGGCTCCGGGGCTGTCCAGGCGGGTGGCGGCGGACACGGCCTGGTACTGCCAGGGCGTGCCGTCGCGCTGCGGATCGCCGGGCAGCGACTTGAGGTAGCGGGCGATCGCGGCCAGGTCCTCGTCGGCCATGAACTGGGTGGAGTTGTTGAAGGCTTCGGTCATCGAGCCGTAGACCACCGCATGCTTGTTGCGGCCGGTCTTGAGGAACTGCACGATCTCCGGCTCGCTCCAGCGTCCCAAGCCGCTGTTGGGGTCCTGGCGCAGGCTCGGCGCGTACCAGCCGTCGAGCAGGGCGCCGGCTAGGAACGGCGCGCCGGACTCGTCCAGGGCTTTCTCGTTGAATGCCAGGCCGCGGGGGGTGTGGCAGCTGCCGCAGTGGCCCGGTCCCTGGACGATGTAGGCGCCGCGGTTCCACAGCGCGTCCTGGGCGGGCTTGGCCGCGTAGGGCGTGCTCGGGGCGAACAGACCGTTCCACAGCGCGATGGGCCAGCGCATATTGAGCGGCCAGGGAATATCGCTGGGGACGTTGGGCTGGTTGGCCGGTTGCACGCCTTTCATGAAGAACGCGTACAGCGCGCGCATGTCATCGTCGCTGAGCTTGACGTAGGACGGGTAGGGCATGGCCGGGTAGAGCCGCCGGCCGCCCGGCGCGACGCCATGGCGCACGGCGCGGTCGAAGTCGGCCAGGCTATAGGCGCCGATGCCGGTGTCCCGGTCGGGGGTGACGTTGGTGGCGTGGATGGCCCCCAGCGGCGTGGCCATTTCCAGGCCGCCGGCGAAGGGCGTCTTGCCTGGCAGGCTGTGGCAGGCCACGCAGTCGCTGACCCGGGCGACGTACTCGCCACGGCTCACCAGTGCGGGGTCGAAGCTGCTCGCCGCGGCCTGTTCCTGTTCAAAGGGCGAGGCGGGCTGGCGGGTCACATACCAGGCCAGCAGGCCTGCCGCGACCAGGCACGGCAAGGCCAGCCAGCCTGCGGTTCTTGCGAATCGGCTGTTATTCATGGGCAGTCCTTGTCGGTTAGCTGAAGGTGTATCGGCTCAATGGCAGGCTACGGATGCGCTGGCCGGTCAGCCGCGCCACCGCGTTGGCAACCGCCGGCGCCACCGCGGGGAGCGGTGGCTCGCCGATGCCGCCCATCTTTTCGCCGCTCTCGACTATCCGCACATGCACCCGCGCCATGCGTGAAAGGGGCAGGATCGGGTACAGGTCGTAGTTGCGCGCCCGTGGCTTGCCGTCCACGTAGACCGCTTCCTCCAGCAATGTCTGGGACAACCCCAGGGCCACGGCGCCATTGACCTGGGCCTCGACTATCGCCGGGTTGACGATGCTGCCCGGGTCGATGGCCTGCCAGATGTCGTGGACCTTGACCTGGCCGCGCTCGATCGACACCTCGGCGATCACCGCCGTTTGCGAGCCGAACGGCGAGGCCATGGCCACGCCGCGGGCGCGTCGGCTGCCGTCCTCGGCGGTGAACGGGCCACGCTTCCAGCCGCCGGACAGTTCGCCCACCGCCTGTAGCAACGTGGTCAGGCGCCGGTTGTCGCGCAGCAGGTGCTGGCGTAGTTCATAGGGGTCGCGGCCACCTTTGTCCGCCAGCTCGTCGAGGAAGGCTTCGTAGAAGAAGTCGTTGAGCGAATTGCCCACCGAACGCCAGTAGCCGAGCATGGCCGGCCCCTTGACGTAGATCTGCGCGATGCGTTTGTTGGCAATGGCATAGGACTTGCCCGACAGCCCCTCGACGGCCGTAGGGTCGATTTTTTCACGCTGCTTGCCAGCGATGGCCTCGGTGGGGCCTTCAGTGGCGCTCACCGCCTCGATCGCCACCGGCAGGCCTTCGGCGTCCAGCGCGGCGCGGAACTTGACCACGGCGACCGGGCGCAGCACATCGCGCACGAACTCTTCCTCACGGCTCCAGATCAGCTTGACCGGCCGGCCGACGGCCTTGGCCAGGGCGATGGCCTGTGGGTAGGGATTGGCCGAGTCATAGAGGAAATGCCGGCCGAAAAAACCGCCCAGCAGCGGCGAATGCAGGGTGATCTGCGAGGCAGAAAGACCGGTGCGCCTGGCGATGTCGTCGCGGAACATGTCCGGCGCCTGGTTCGGCAGCCAGACCTCGAGCGAGCCGTCGGGGTTGAAGCGCGCCAGGGCCGAAGGCGGCTCCAGCTGGGCGTGGTTGAGGTATTGGTTGTGGTAGGTGGCCTCGACCTGGGTCTTGGCGCTGGCCAGGGCGGCGGCCACGTCGCCTTCGTTCTCGTCGTCGCGGGCCGGGCCTTGCTGGGCGGCGAGAAAATCGCGGAAGCCATCGCTGGAAAAATCGGCGGGCATCGTCCGCACCTTCGAATCGGCGGATGCTTCCAGCCAGTCGACCTGGATGGCTTCTACCGCACGCTTGGCGTGCCACCAGCGTTCGGCGACCACTGCCACCGCGCCAGGCAACTGGTGAACGGAGTGCACACCTTTCATGGCCTTGACCTGCGCCTCGTTGCGCAGGCTGCCCACGGTCATGCCCAGGCGTGGCGCGTGCTGCACGGCGGCGTGGAGCATGCCGTCGACCTTCAGGTCGATGCTGTACAGCGCCTTGCCGGTGGATTTTTCGTAGGCATCGACGCGCCGCACCGGCTTGCCGATCCAGCGGAACTGGCTCGGGTCGCGCAGGGTGATGCTGGTTGGGTCGGGCACCGGCATGTCCAGGGCGCGACTGGCCAACTCACCGTAGCCCAGCGAGCGACCGGAAGCGGCATGCAGCACCCGGCCAGGCTCGGTGGACAGCTCGGCCAGGGGAACGCCCAGTTGTTCGGCGCCGGCCTGCAGCAGCATGGCGCGGGCGAGGGCACCCAGGCGGCGCATGGTCGGGTAGCTCATGCGCACCGACATGCTGCCGCCGGTGATGCGCAGGCCGTTCTCCATCACCACGTAGGCTTCGCCGGGCGGCGCGCTCTCGACCACGAAGGTGGCGGGATCGGCATCCAGCTCTTCACCGACGATCTGGGCCATGGCGGTGTGGGTGCCTTGTCCGCCTTCCATGAAGGGGCTGAGCAGGCGCACGCTGCCGTCCGGGCGAATCTCGAGAAACGCCGGGACCTGAGTCCCGCGTTCCGCGGCAGTCGCCGTGGCGGCCAGGACCCTGGCCGAGCCGAGCGGCAGGCCGAAGCCGAGCACCAGCGCACCCACGGCGGTACCGGTCAGAAAGCGCCGACGGGACAGGTTGACCGGCTCGTCCAGCGCCAGGTTCAGAAGTTCATTAGCGGAGTCGATGGGCTTGTTCATCAGGCGCTTTCCTTCTTGGCAGGCTGTGCGGCTAGGTCATGCACGGCGGTACGGATGGCGTTGTAGGTGCCGCAGCGGCACAGGTTGACCATCGCCGCCTCGATCTGCGCATCACTGGGCGTGGGGCTGTGCTTGAGCAGCGCGGTGGCCGCCATCACCTGGCCGGACTGGCAGTAGCCACACTGGGCCACCTGATGCTCGACCCAGGCGGCCACCACGCGCTTGCCCACTTCATCCGTTTCGATCGCCTCGATGGTGGTGACCTCGCGGCCGACCACTCCAGCCACCGGGGTGACGCAGGCGCGCACCACGTTGCCATCCACCAGCACGGAACAAGCGCCGCACTGGGCCAGGCCGCAACCGTACTTGGTGCCGGTCAGGCCCAGGTCATCGCGGATCACCCACAGCAACGGCGTGTCGGCGTCGGCATCGACCTGATAGGCCTTTTGGTTGATTCGTAGTTCCATGGCTCACCTGCTGATCATCGGTTGGTGTGTCTTTGTTTTTTCTTCAGGGAGGCGCTACGAGGCGCATCCTTGGTCAAGAAACGCTGGTAAGGGGGGGGACGTTAATCCGTTGCCCCGTGTGCCGGGCTGGCCGCGAATACTTCGGAGTTGGCCGTAAGGCCCGGTGAGTAAACGAGAAAATACGAGGAGGTATCGAGGGGTTGTGCCAGGGGCGATGCCTGGCCGGCGCTGGCTTGGGTCATGGCGGCTGGCTCCTAGTGATCGAACTCTAGCCCAGGGGGAAAGCCTTTCCTATCCGATACCCGGCAAGCTCAGAGGATCAGGCAAGTAT
>NZ_JACNAC010000041.1:0-61567 GCF_017349775.1 Pseudomonas sp. GW460-12-10-14-TSB1 | reverse complement strand
ACACCGCCGCCGCGCTGGAAGCAGGCGTGCGTGACCTTCCTGGTGATCCTGCCGCTGAGCTTCCTGGTACCGGCCCTGTGGCAACCGCTGTTCGCCTGGTTGCCATGGTTCGCTGGCTACATTCCGGCCAACGTGCTGATCACCTTGAGCATCGTGCTGCTGGTGGTCTATGTCTTCATGCCCTGGGTGACCCGCCTGTTCAGTCGCTGGCTGCAACCACGAACCCCTGCATGAGTGGCCCGAGCGGGCCTTACTTTTCGCCGACAAGGAGTACTGCCATGAGCAACGCCATTGCCGATCTGATCCTGCACAACGGCCGCCTGCACACGGTCGACCGGGCCCGGCCGACGGCCACCGCGGTCGCCATCAAGGACGGCCGGTTCATCGCCGTGGGCAACGACGCCAAGGCCATGGCCCTGCGTGGCAGCGCCACCCAGGTCATCGACCTCAAGGGCCGCACGGTGATCCCCGGCCTCAACGACTCGCACCTGCACCTGATCCGTGGCGGCCTGAACTACAACTTGGAACTGCGCTGGGAAGGCGTGCCGTCGCTGGTGGATGCGCTGCGCATGCTCAAGGACCAGGCCGAGCGCACACCGGCGCCGCAATGGGTGCGGGTGGTGGGTGGCTGGAACGAATTCCAGTTCGCCGAAAAACGCATGCCGACCATTGAGGAACTGAACCAGGCCGCGCCGGACACCCCGGTGTTCGTCCTGCACCTGTACGACCGCGCCTTGCTCAACCGCGCGGCGCTGCGGGTGGTGGGCTACAACCGCAACACGCCGAACCCGCCGGGTGGCGAGATTGTCCGCGATGCCAATGGCGAACCCACCGGTATGCTGGTGGCCCGGCCCAACGCGATGATCCTCTACTCGACCCTGTCCAAGGGGCCGAAGCTGCCGCTGGAATACCAGGTCAACTCGACCCGCCAGTTCATGCGCGAACTCAATCGCCTCGGTGTCACCAGCGCCATCGACGCTGGCGGCGGTTTCCAGAACTACCCGGACGATTACGAGGTGATCAACGAGCTGGCGGCCAAGCAGCAGTTGACGGTGCGCATCGCCTACAACCTGTTCACTCAGAAGCCCAAGGAAGAGCTGGCGGACTTCAAGAACTGGACCAGCAAGGTCACCTATGGTCAGGGCGACGACTTCCTGCGCCATAACGGCGCCGGGGAGATGCTGGTGTTCTCGGCGGCGGACTTCGAGGACTTCCTCGAACCTCGCCCGGACCTGCCGCAGACCATGGAGCAGGAGCTGGAACCGGTGGTGCGGCATCTGGTGGAGCAGCGCTGGCCATTCCGCCTGCACGCCACCTACGACGAATCGATCTCGCGCATGCTTGATGTGTTCGAGAAGGTCAACCGCGATATTCCTTTCAACGGCCTGCCGTGGTTCTTCGACCACGCCGAAACCATCAGCCCGAAAAACATCGAGCGGGTGAGGGCGCTGGGCGGTGGCATCGCGATCCAGGATCGCATGGCGTTCCAGGGCGAATACTTCGTCGATCGCTACGGCGCCAAGGCTGCTGAACAGACGCCGCCGATCCAGCGCATGTTGGCCGAGGGCGTGCCGGTGGGCGCTGGTACTGACGCCACCCGGGTTTCCAGCTACAACCCCTGGACCTCGCTGTACTGGATGGTCAGCGGCAAGACTGTCGGCGGCCTGGAGCTCTATCCCCAGGGCCTGAGTCGCGACACCGCGCTGGAGCTGTACACCCATGGCAGCGCCTGGTTCTCCTCGGAGCAGGGCAAGAAGGGCCAGATCAAGGTCGGCCAGTTGGCGGATCTGGTGGCGCTGTCGGCGGATTATTTCAGCGTCGAGGAAGAGGCCATCAAGTGGATCGAGTCGGTGCTGACTGTGGTCGACGGCAAGGTGGTGCACGCCGCCGGCGATTTCTCCAGGCTGGCACCGCCGACCCTGCCGGTGACTCCGGACTGGTCGCCGGTGGTCAAGGTGCCGGGCCACTGGCGCCCAGCCTCGCCGGTGCTCAACCAGGTGCACCAGTGCAGCGGCCCGTGCGGCGTGCACGCCCACGGTCACGAGAGGGCGCGGCTGTCCAATGTGCCGGTCAGTGATTTCCAGGGATTCTGGGGGGCTTTTGGTTGTTCGTGTTTTGCCTTCTGATCGGGCGGCGCCTGCATCGCGGGCAAGCCTCGCTCCTACGGGATTGGAGGCTTCTGTAGGAGCGCAGCTTGCGCGCGATAAACGATAACGCGCTTTACCAGAAACACCACATCATCCGAATAACCGAAAAGTTGCAATAAAAAAGGGACGCTCTTATTGGGAGCGTCCCTTTTTATTTAATGGATCAGCAGTTCATCAGCGACAACGACAAGTTGTACTTAGCAGAACCGGTCAATCACCCGAACTTCCGACCTGTTCTGCAGCGATTGCCATTCATTCTTCAGGGTATCCAGTACCCGTCCGATGAAGTCCCTGTCGGCGGCGGCCTTCTTGCCGACGTAGCCCTGGCCACGGCGGTACATTTTCAGGCGGGCCAGCAGGTCCTGGTTGTTCTTGTCGAACTCTTCTTCATGGGCGTGGGGCGACAGGCAGTCGATATGGACCTGGCCAGACTTGGCAATCCACAGGATGTGGCTGTCATGTTTGTCTTTCTGTGCCGCGAACATACGAGCCAGTTCATCAATAGTAGGTTGATTGTTCAGATTCATTTGTAAGCCCCTTGACCATTTCGATCTATCTAGTTGAGTCGCTAATTGATATCGCTACATCGGTAAGTTGAACCCTGATACCGGAAACAGGGCGACAGAGGGTGTCTGTCGGATACAGATAAGGCCCAGAGCCTGATGCGTGTAGTCGTCTTGATTAACTGCTACGCAATAGCGTCACAACGAAGAGAAGCAGCGTAAACCTGGATCAAGCTGCCGAAGTTTTCAGTTTCGGCCACAAGCATCTTGAGGAGTTTTCGCCAGCTTCCCGCCCTTTGTACTGGACGTTCATGCCAGGTCAGTTTCATCAATCTGCCTTGTGGGCAGTACACATCCGGGTTAACAGCTCGGCGGTCAGACGAGCTTGCTCATAACACCTTTGCCAAGTCTCCCGATCGGGGAGACGTCTGCATCATGCAAGGGCAAATTCGCCTCGTCAACGGTTTTGTAGTGAAAATTTTAAAGCACTACATATTGTCCGACAAAACCTTTAGGCACATGCCCGGAACGGGCTATCGCGACCGAGGACAGGTAGAATCGAGGCCTTGAAACAGGTTCTTGAGGTTGCAGTGGTGGATTTACAGCAGGGCTTCGTCCTGACCCGGCATTGGCGTGACACGCCGGCAGGCACGGAAGTCGAGTTCTGGTTGGCGACCGACGCCGGGCCGCGCCAGATCCGCTTGCCGGTGCAGACCTCCGTGGCCTTCATTCCCGCCGAACAGCAGGAGCAGGCCCGGCGCCTGTTGGCCGACGATCGCGATGTCCAATTGCGGCCCCTGGGCCTGTGCGACTTCCAGCACCGCCCGGTGCTTGGTTTGTACTGCCCGCAGCACAATCAATTGATCCGCCTCGACAAGACCTTGCGCCGCGCCGGCGTCGAGGTGTTCGAGGCCGATGTGCGTCCGCCCGAGCGCTACCTGATGGAGCGCTTCATCACCGCGCCGGTGTGGTTCGGCGGCACCCCGGGCGAGGGCGGGATGCTGCTGGAGGCGCAGATGAAGCCGGCTCCGGACTATCGGCCGTCTTTGAAGCTGGTGTCGCTGGATATCGAGACCAGCGAGACCGGCGAGCTGTATTCCATTGCCCTGGAAGGTTGCGGCCAGCGCCAGGTGTACATGCTCGGTCGCGCTCGCGAGGACGGCAGCGCGGTGGACTTCGACCTGGAGTTCTGCGCCAGTCGCGAGCAGTTGCTCGAGCGGCTCAACCAGTGGCTGGTGCAGCATGACCCGGACGCGATCATCGGCTGGAACCTGGTGCAGTTCGACCTGCGGGTGCTGCACGAACATGCCCGCCGCCTGGCGGTGCCCTTGCGCCTGGGGCGCGGTGGCGAAGAGATGCAGTGGCGCGAACACGGCAGCCGGACCCATTATTTCGCCGCGGCCGCCGGGCGCCTGATCATCGATGGCATCGAGGCCCTGCGCTCGGCGACCTGGAGCTTCCCGTCCTTCAGCCTGGAAAACGTCGCCCAGACCCTGCTCGGCGAAGGCAAGTCGATCGATAACCCTTACCAGCGCATGGACGAAATCAACCGCATGTTCGCCGAGGACAAGCCCGCCCTGGCGCGCTACAACCTCAAGGACTGCGAGCTGGTGACGCGGATTTTCGCCAAGACCGAGCTGCTCACCTTTCTTCTCGAACGGGCCACGGTCACCGGCCTGCCGGCCGACCGCAGCGGCGGTTCGGTGGCGGCCTTCACCCACCTGTACATGCCACTGATGCACCGCCAGGGCTTCGTCGCGCCGAACCTCGGCGAGAAGCCGCCGGAGGCCAGCCCCGGCGGTTTTGTCATGGACTCGCGGCCCGGTCTCTACGAGTCGGTGCTGGTGCTGGACTACAAGAGCCTGTACCCGTCGATCATCCGCAGCTTCCTGATCGACCCGGTGGGGCTGGTGGAAGGCTTGCGCCACCCGGCGGACGACGAGTCGGTGCCGGGCTTTCGCGGCGCGCGGTTTTCCCGCAGCCGGCATTGCCTGCCGTCGATCGTCGCCCGGGTCGCCGAGAGCCGCGAAGTGGCCAAGCGCGAACACAACGCGCCGCTGTCCCAGGCGCTGAAGATCATCATGAACGCCTTCTACGGCGTGCTCGGCTCCAGTGGCTGCCGCTTCTTCGATCCACGGCTGGCGTCGTCGATCACCATGCGCGGCCACGAAATCATGCGCCGCACCCGCCAGCTCATCGAAGCGCAGGGCCACAAGGTGATCTATGGCGACACCGACTCGACCTTCGTCTGGCTCGGCAGCGCCCACGCCGAGGCGGATGCCACGCGCATCGGCCGCGCCCTGGTGCAGCACGTCAACCAGTGGTGGCGCGATCACCTGCGCGATGAGTACGGCCTGGAAAGTGCCCTGGAGCTGCAGTTCGAAACCCACTTCAGCCGCTTCCTGATGCCGACCATCCGTGGCGCGGAGGAGGGCAGCAAGAAACGCTACGCCGGCCTGGTGACCCGCGCCGACGGCACCCAGGAGATGGTCTACAAGGGCCTGGAAGCGGTGCGCACCGACTGGTCGCCGCTGGCCCAGCAGTTCCAGCAGGAGCTGTACCAGCGGATCTTCCACCGCCAGCCGTACCAGGACTATGTGCGCGACTACGTGCGGCGTACCCTGGCCGGCGAGCTGGACGAGCAACTGGTGTACCGCAAGCGCCTGCGCCGCCAGTTGGACGATTACGAACGCAACGTGCCGCCCCATGTGCGCGCCGCGCGCCTGGCCGACGAATACAACCAGCAGCAGGGTCGGCCCCAGCGCTATCAGAACGGCGGCTGGATCAGCTACGTGATCACCCTGGCCGGCCCCGAACCCCTGGAAAACCGCACCGCGGCCATCGATTACGATCACTACGTGACCCGGCAATTGCAGCCGGTAGCGGATGCCATCCTGCCGTTCGTGCAGGATGATTTCAGCACCCTGGTGGGTGGGCAGATGGGGCTGTTCTGAAACAGCTGCCCTGAAGCGGCGGACGGGGGGCGCAACCCCGTCCGCCCAGTGGCTCAGTCAACCACGAACAACTTGGCGCCGACCGCGGTGAACGAGCGATGGGGTTCGGCGTTGTCCGCCACCTGGTAGCTCATGCCGGGCGTCAGCACGAACCGGCGGCCGTCTTCGAGTTCGGTGTGCAGCTCGCCTTCCAGGCAAAACAGGATATGCCCCTTGGAGCACCAGTGATCGGCCAGGTAGCCGGGGCTGTATTCGACCATCCGCGCGCGGATGGCGCCGAACTGCCGGGTGCGCCAGTAGGCGCTACCGGTTTCGCCGCGATGCTCGGTGGCTTCGATCTGTGACCAGTCGGTGGTGCCGAAGGGAATGCCTGCAATGTCCATTGAATGCCTGTCTGTCCGGGTTGAAGTGGCTCAGTCGTCGACCGAGGTGCAAATACCGCTGGCGCCTTGCTTGCCGGTATAGGTCACGACCACCGAATCGTCGTCCTCCACGCTGATGGTCACCGTGACGCCCGCGCCCGTGGCCTCGAAAAAACGTTCGTTGACCGTCTTGGTCTGGGCTTGCTTGCCGTTGATGAACACCGGCCCGCCCTGGTCCGCGCTGACCGGGATATTGCCCGGACAGTCGACGTTGAACGATGGGATGCCTTCGGCGTGGGCCGCACTGGCAACGATCGACAGGGCGCAGCTCAGGAGGATTTTTTTCATTGTGGACTCCTTCAGGAAGCAGACAGAAGCTCGGGTGTGGCAATGGTTCCGTTAGCGCTGAAGCTTAGCGTATGGCACGCCGAGGCAGGGGGTTGGCAGCGATTTTAATGAGGCGCGAAGTCGTCTGGGCATATTGTAGGACAATAAAAATCGTGGACGAGGCGCCGGCCTCTGTGTCAGTTTTTCCCCGCCTTGAATAGGGCGAGTGATAGGACGATCTCGCTAACAGGTCGCCGTGGTCTATCGGAAACTTTCAGCGTTGAACAAGGATGTAAATGATGTCAAAAGCCAAAGAAAATGCCGGTTTTTCGGCAGCTCCAGGCAGCGATGCCTACCAACTGATCACTGCCTTCAGCCACGCTTATGATCGTGGCGGCGCGGAGTTGGTGAACGGCAAGCCGTCGTACACCGCAGACCAGGCCGCCGACCAGATCCTGCGCAAGAACCTGTCCTGGCACGACCAGAACGGCGACGGCAAGGTCGAACTCAGCTACAGCTTCCTCACCCGCGAACCGGCCAACTACAACCCCAAGCTGGGTACCTTCAGCGAGTTCAGCGCGTTGCAGAAAGCCCAGGCGTTCCTGGCCCTGCAATCCTGGTCGGACGTGGCCAATGTGAGCTTCAACGAAGCGGCGAGCGGCGGTGACGGGCACCTGAGTTTCGGCAACTACAACGTCAGCACCGGCGGTGCGGCCTTCGCCTACCTGCCTTCGGGCAGCAGCTATGACGGCCAGTCCTGGTACCTGATCAACGATCAGTACCGGGTCAACGAGACCCCGGGCAACGGCAACTACGGCCGCCAGACCCTGACCCATGAAATCGGCCACAGCCTGGGCTTGTCCCATCCGGGCACCTACAACGCCGGCAACGGCAACCCGACCTACAACGATGCCACCTACGCCCAGGACACTCGCGGCTACAGCCTGATGAGCTACTGGAGCGAGAGCAACACCGGGCAGAACTTCAGTAAGGACGGCGGTGGCGCCTACGCTTCGGCGCCGTTGATGGACGACATCGTGGCGGTGCAGAAACTCTACGGCGCCAACCACGAGACCCGCGCCGACGACACCGTGTACGGTTTCAACTCCAACACCGGGCGTGACTTCTACAGCGCCAGCTCGGCAGCCTCCAAGCTGGTGTTCTCGGTGTGGGACGGCGGCGGCAACGACACCCTGGACTTCTCCGGCTTCACCCAGAACCAGAAGATCAACCTCAACGAAGGCTCGTTCTCCGACGTCGGCGGCCTGGTGGGCAACGTGTCCGTGGCCCATGGCGTGACCCTGGAAAACGCCATCGGCGGTTCGGGCAACGACCTGTTGATCGGCAACGCCGCGGCCAACCTCCTCGAAGGCGGTGCCGGCAACGACATCCTATATGGCGGCGGTGGTCGCGACACGCTGTGGGGCGGGGCAGGGGCGGACACCTTCGTGTTCGGCGAGGCTTCGGATTCGACCCTGACCGAACCCGACTGGATCATGGATTTCACCAGTGGCCAGGACAAGATCGACCTCAGCGGCCTGGCGCAGTTCGCCTCGGGGCAGGCGACCCTGAACTTCGTCAGCGGCTTCACCGGCCACGCCGGCGACGCGATCCTGACCTACTACGCCGAGACCGACCAGACCAGCCTGATGGTCGACCTCACCGGCCTGGGCGCGGTGGACTTCGCCGTGGGCACCATCGGCCAGGCGGCGACCACCGATATAGTGGCCTGATCGACAGCAACGGAAGCGGCGCGCAATGCGCCGCTTTTTTTTCAGAAGCACCGCCTCTCTCTCCAGCCTGTTGCCCAATCCCAAGTTGTGGTTTTTCTCCCAGGCCTTCGCGCGACATTTCTGGCAACATTTTTTCATCCTTGGTCTAGGCTGACTCCGAAAGCTCTCACCCGCACTGCGACAAGGAGGTCGCCATGCACCCAGCCGTTCGTTCGTCTTTTCTCCTGGCCTGGACCCTGCCCCTGGCATTTTGCGCGGTGGCCGCCCAGCCGCCGCTCGATCCGCTCGAGACCCTGAACCGCATCAACCGTAACTACAACACCCTCAAGGACGCCTGCCGGGAGCCCGACACCGGCGCCGCGCGCGGTCATTACTACTGCAGCGGCGTGACCTTGCGCATGGTCAACGACGGGCCGTTCAACCCCTGGGACTACAGCCCTTACGCGATCAAGATCGGTGCGACCTCCTACTCCTGGATCCGCAAGGACCTGAGCACCAAGATCCTCATCCACCCGGCCGGTTTCATCCTGCGCACGCCCACCGATGCGGCGGCCTTGAAGCTGCCGGTCAAGGAGCAGGGCTGGACCTGTATCTACGCCTTCGACGGCGGCACCGGGCCGGAACGCAAGTGGTACGGCTGCGGCTTCTTCGACAGCCGCGAACCGCCGCGCTCCGCCCAGAGCACCATGACCAACCGCAATGCCGCGCTGGCCTATGGCACCTGTTCGGAAGTCGGGGTCAGCACCGCCGAGCAGTGGACGCAGAAATACACCGGCTTGATGAAGGGGCCGATCCAGTACAGCCAGTGTTCCTGGAACGCGGAAAAACCCAGCGACTGGAACGCCATGATCCGGGTCCACGAATCGCGGGTGAACACCACCAACAAGGACCCCTTCGCCTACAGCGCCCAGGTCAACGAATTCATGCTCAAGAATGCCTCGGCGACCAACGATGGCAGCGAGAACATGAAGTACATCGACGCCTTCATCTACAACGTCAACAGCACGCAGAACTTCGCCACCCGCGGTGACCAGGCGCCGCCGAAACCGGAGAACGGCCTGAACAGCGCGCGCAACTTCCAGAAGAAACTCCAGGCCCAGGGCTACAGCGTGCCGATCCTGCGGCTGGACTTCACCAAGCCGGCGGAGCAGCGCTTCAGTTATGTCGCCGCCGACCAGGCGATCGACCTGACGGCCGCCGGTGGCGGGCAGCCCGCGCCGGTGACACCGGCGCCGCGCTATATCGCTGCGGCCACTTGGGTCGAGCGCTACGACCCCGGCAGCAAGAAAAACGAATGGACCCTCAACGTCACGCCCACCGCCCAGGGCAAGGCGATCCAGGCCAGCGACCAGGAGGCGTTGTACAAGGAGCTGTTCGAGCTGCGCGGCGCCGACAGCCAATGGCGCGACAATGAAAAGTCCCCGGGCAGCATGCGTCAGCAACTGAGCTGCCTGGTGCAGAACTACCCGGCCAAGACCGAGTGGAACCTGGAACCGTTCCGCCCCAACGTCACGCCCCAGGAAGCGGCCAAGGCCGGTTGCAATCCCGTGCCGGTGCAGGCGCCGCAGTACATCGCTTCCGCCGACTGGGTCAAGCGCTACGACCCCGGTACCCGCCAGGATGAATGGACCTTGAGCGTGGTGCCCACGGCGGCCGGGCGCGCCTTGCCCAACGAGCAGGCCGGGATGCTGTACGAACAGTTGTTTGCCCTCAAGGGGGCCGACAGCAACTGGCGCGACAATGAGAAATCCGCCGGCAGCATGCGCCAGCAATTGAGCTGCGTGCTGGTCAACTACCGCGGCAAGACGCCGTGGAATCTCGAGCCTTTCCGGCCGGCGCTGTCGGACAGCGAGACCCGCGCCGCGGGGTGCAATCCGGTCCCGCGTTGAGTGGCCGGCCGCTTGATTTTTTCGCCAGGCAGAAGGGAGGTGCAGTGACGCTCGGATGGATCGAAGAGTGCAGGTTGTGTTTTGGCTAATCAGGGAGATGCATGCCATGAAAAAAACTTTGAACAGGATTGTCCCGATACTCGTATTACCGTTGTTCTTGCACATGACATCGGCCAATGCCGAGTCCTGCGAGGAGACGCTGAAACAGGTCGAAAGCCTCTACAACAAAACTGTCGACAGTTGCGGGAAAGATCCGGCGTCGGACTGTTCGGGCCTGCTGATCAGGGGCACGCACCGCGCCGACCCGGCGAAGGGGCAGCAATGGGATGTCTGGAACCCCAGCCCGAAGGCCAGGGAACTGGGGACCTTTGCCGCGTCCTGGATGCGCGCCGACGGCATCAGCTATGAAGACCCGGGCATGAGCACCCAGAACGGCTACATCATCAAGCCGATCGACCTGGTGCGCGACCCTGAGACCCCGGTGCACGTCTACTGCGCGTTTCCCAACGACGCCTGGACCGACTTCCGGGATGACCGGGGCTGCGGCAACAACCGCAACACCAGCCAGACAGAGGCGGTATGCCAGGCCATGGCCCCGCCTATCAACAGCTCCAATGCCTGGGTCGCGCACTTCACCCGGTTCAACAACGACCGCAAGCAGGACCAGCTGCAATGTGGCTTCAACATGCGCAATCCCATGAGCAGCCAGGATCGGGTCAGCGCGTTTCAAAACTTCATGGGGGCCCGGCGAGTCATCAATCCCCGTGAGTTCCAGACCCAGACCGAGTTGCGCCTGGGTAATCCGAAAGATAACGAACTGCCGATCCTGGCGTTTTTCTACAGCGATCAACGGGGCTTGAGCGATGCGCTGGCCAATCAGCGCGACTACAAGAACAAGACCGGCAAGGACCGCAACATCGTCAAGATCGACTTTCCGCGGACGCCGGCCGGCAAGGCCAGCTTCTCGTGCATCCAGACCGCTCCTGCGCCCACGCAACAATTTTGCGACAAGTACATCGAGTCAAGTTCCTGGGTCCAACGCGACGATCCGAAGCTCGGGCCCAAGGCCTGGTCGCTCCAGGTAGTGCCCACCGCTTGCGGCCGGGCGATCAAGGACGACCAGACCGACAGGATGTTTGCCGAGTTGTACAACCAGCACAAAGACGATGAGCAATGGCGGCAATACAGCGTCAATGGTGGCTCGCTCCGCCGGCAATTGGTGTGTCACCTGGCGGCCAGCTATGACGGCAGGCCCGTCCGGAACAAGCCCGAGTGGAACCTTGAGCCGGCGCGGCCTTACGTCGACCAGGCCACGGCTGTAGCCCAGCGCTGCAATCCTTACTGAGGCTTTTTCGTTCGCAACGCAAACGGCCCGGATCTTCTGATCCGGGCCGTTCTCGTTTCCGGGCCCAGTGGACGGGGGCTGGAGGCCTGCGGTGGTCCTGGGATTGATCGCGAGCAAGCTCGCTCCTACAGGAAAATGTACAGGCCTTGCAGGAGCGAGCTTGCTCGCGAAATGCTCGACATCAGTTGTTGTCGATATCGACGTTGCGGGTTTCCCGCAGGCAGATCAGGCCGACAAGCAGGCTGACCCCGGTGATCACCACCGGGTACCACAGGCCGTAGAAGATATCGCCGGTGTACACCACCAGGGCGAAGGACACGGTGGGCAGGAAGCCACCGAACCAGCCGTTGCCGATGTGGTAGGGCAGGGACATGGAGGTGTAGCGGATGCGGGTCGGGAACAGCTCGACCATCAGCGCCGCCAGCGGGCCGTAGCACATGGCGGCGATCAGGATCAGGGCGACGATCAGCACCACCACCATGGTTTTGTTGACGTTCTGGGTGTCGGCCGATTGCGGGTAGCCGGCCAGGGTCACAGCGCCGCGCAGGGCCGCTTCGTCGAAGCCGTCGAGCTGCACTTCGCCGACGCTGACCTGCACCGGGCTGCCGGTTGGCGCGGCGACGCTGGTGTAGGGCAGGCCCTGCTTGACCAGGAAGGTCTTGACCTTGTCGCACGGGCTGTCGAAACGCGCCTTGCCCACCGGGTCGAACTGGAAGGTGCAGGTGGCGGGGTCGGCCAGCACGCTGATCGGCGCCTGGCGGCTGGCCTGGTCGATGGCCGGGTTGGCGTAGTGGGCCAGGGACTTGAAGATCGGGAAGTACAGCGCGGTGGCCAGCAACAGGCCGACCATCAGCACCGGCTTGCGGCCGATCTTGTCCGACAGCCAGCCGAAGAAGATGAAGAACGGCGCGCCGATCACCACGCTGATGATCAGCAGCATATTGGCCAGGGCCGGGTCCATCTTGAGGAACTGGGTGAGGAAGAACAGCACGTAGAACTGCGCGGCATAGAAGGTCACCGCTTGCCCGGCGTTGATGCTGAACAGGGCGATCAGCACCACCTTGAGGTTTTCCCATTTGCCGAAGGATTCGCGAATCGGCGCCTTGCTGGCCTTGCCTTCTTCTTTCATTTTCAGGAAGGCCGGCGACTCATGCAGGCTCAGGCGGATCCAGGTGGAAATGCCCAGCAGCACGATCGACAGCAGGAACGGCAGGCGCCAGCCCCAGACCTCGAACTGATCGCCGGTGAAGTAGCGGCAGCCCAGCACCACCAGCAGCGACAGCAGCAGGCCGAGGGTCGCGGTGGACTGGATCCAGCTGGTGTGGAAGCCGCGCTTGCCCTGGGGCGCGTGCTCGGCGACGTAGGTCGCGGCGCCACCGTATTCGCCGCCCAGGGCCAGGCCCTGGAGCATGCGCAGGGCGACCAGGATGATCGGCGCGGCGATGCCAATGCTCGAATAGGTCGGCAGCAGGCCCACGGCGAAGGTCGCCAGGCCCATGAGCACGATGGTGGCGAGGAAGGTGTACTTGCGCCCGATCATGTCCCCCAGGCGACCGAACACCAGGGCGCCGAACGGCCGCACCACGAACCCGGCGGCGAATGCCATCAGGGCGAAGATGAAAGCGGTGGTGTCGTTGACCCCGGCGAAGAACTGCTTGCTGATGACCGCCGCGAGGGCGCCGTAGAGGAAAAAGTCATACCACTCGAACACCGTCCCCAGGGACGAGGCGAAGATGACTTTCTGGCTTTCCTGGCTGGTGGGCGCGGCGACGGCCGCGTCCATCGATTGAGCATGTTCCGACATATCGATATCCCTCACAGTGATTGTTTTTGTTGTTCCACTGTCGGCGCCAGCGTGGCGTCGCTATCTGCATCTTGTCGCTGTCTTCTGCATCTGCCTTTTGTAGGAGCGAAGCTTGCTCGCGATAGGCCCTTGAGCTTTGCATCGCCCTGCAGGACGCCATCGCGAGCAAGAACTAGGCGTCCCCCTTGCTCCTACACGGATCAGGCGGGGGTGACGGTTTGTTTTTCGGCGGCAGCGCTCCTGGTCGAGGTGGCGAGAATCAGCTCGGCGGCTTTCTCGGCGATCATCAGCGTCGGCGAACAGGTATTGCCGGAGGTGATGTACGGCATGATCGAGGCATCGGCGATGCGCAGGCCGGGGATGCCATGCACCCGCAGTTCGGCATCGACCACTGCATCCGTGCCCTGGCCCATGCGGCAGGTGCCCACCGGATGGAAGATGGTGGTGCCGATGCGCGCGGCGGCTTCGTGCAGTTGTTCTTCGCTGCGCAACTCGGCCCCCGGCAAGTACTCCGTGGGCTTGAAGGCTTGCAGGGCCGGCGCGGCGACGATGCGCCGGGTCAGGCGAATGGCGTCGGCGGCGACCCGCAGGTCTTCCGGATGGCTCAGGTAGTTGGGCTGGATCAGCGGCGCCGCCTGCGGGTCGGCGGAACGGATTTCCACCCGGCCCCGGCTTTGCGGGCGCAGGTCGCAGACCGACGCGGTAAAGGCCGGGAAGGCGTGCAGCGGTTCGCCGAAACGTTCCAGCGACAGTGGCTGCACGTGGTATTCGAGATTGGCCGAAGTCTGTTCCGGCCCGGAACGGGCAAAGGCTCCCAGCTGGCTCGGGGCCATGGACAGCGGGCCGCTGCGGTCGTACAGGTAGCGCAGGCCCATGCCCAGCTTGCCCCATACACTGCCGGCGATCTGGTTCAGGGTACGGGCGTTTTCCAGCTTGTAGATCAGCCGCAGTTGCAGGTGGTCCTGCAGGTTGCCGCCGACCCCCGGCAGCTCGTGGGTGATGCCTATGCCTAAGCGTTGCAACAGGGCGGCGGGGCCGACTCCCGAACGTTGCAGGATACTCGGCGAGCCGATGGAGCCGGCGCTGAGGATGATTTCGCGACGGGCCTTGAAGGTCTGCGGCTGGCCCTGGTGCCGGGCGCTGACCGCGGCCGCGCGGCCGTTTTCCAGGAGCACGCGATCGACCTCCACACCTGTCAGCACGGTGAGGTTGGGCCGCTGGCGGATCGGCTTTAGAAAGGCCTTGGCGGCGTTCCAGCGCACCCCGGCTTTCTGGTTGACCTGGAAGTAGCCGCAGCCTTCGTTGTCGCCGCCGTTGAAGTCGTCGATGCTGGCGATGCCGCTCTGTTCGGCGGCGCTGCGGAAGGCATCGAGGATCGGCCATGACAGACGCTGGCGCTCGACCCGCCATTCGCCGGCGGCGCCGTGAAATTCCGAGTCGCCGGCAAAGTGGTTTTCGCTTTTGCGGAACAGCGGCAGCACGTCCTGCCAGTTCCAGCCGGGGTTGCCGTCGGCGGCCCAGCGCTGATAGTCGCCGGCCTGGCCGCGCATGTAGATCATGCCGTTGATCGACGAGCAGCCGCCCAGCACCTTGCCGCGCGGGTAGCTCAGGCTGCGGCCTTGCAGGCCGGGTTCGGCTTCGGTCTTGAAGCACCAGTCGGTGCGCGGGTTGCCGATGCAGAACAGGTAGCCGACGGGAATGTGAATCCAGGGGTAGTTGTCGCGGCCACCGGCTTCCAGCAGCAGGACGCGGTGGGCCGGGTTGGCGGACAACCGATTGGCCAGCAGGCAACCGGCGGGGCCGGCGCCGACCACTATGTAGTCGTATGGATCGAAGGCAGGCAGCATCCATGACCTCGCTTTATCGTTCTTGTTGGGCTCATCCTAGTTGTTAGCTTTCGTTAAAAGAATGTTAGTTTTTGCTCAGCCGCTGTGCGTTTTTAAACAGCGGCTTCCCCCGGCATCTGCAAGGAAGAGTCATGTTCGACTGGAACGACCTGCGGTTTTTTCTCGAGTTGCAACGCAGCGGTCGCTTGCTGACCGCGGCCCAGCGGCTGAAGACCACCCACGCCACGGTGGCCCGGCATATCGAGGCGATCGAGAAAAGCCTGGGCACCGCGCTGTTCGTCCAGCACGCCCAGGGCTATGAACTGACGCCGGCCGGGGAGGCCTTGCTCAAGCACGCCGAGGCCATGGAGAACGTGGCCTTGCTGGCCCAGGAGGAAATCACCCAGTCCACCGCGCCCCTGGGCAAGATCCGGGTGGGTGTCACCGAGGGCCTGGGCATCATGTTTCTCGCCAGCCGCCTGCGCGGCCTGTTCGAGCGCTACCCGGGGCTGGAAGTGGAGCTGGTGGCGGTTCCGCGTTTTGTCAGCATCCTCAACCGCGAGGCGGAAATCAGCATCCACCTGGAGCGGCCCAACGCCGACATGCTGGTGACCCGCAAGCTCACCGACTACCGCCTGGCCCTGTACGCCAGCCAGGCGTACCTGGACCGCGCGCCGCCGCTGCGCAGCCGCGAGGACCTGGGGCGGCATGCCTGGATCGACTATGTCGACGACCTGCTGTTCAGCCAGGAACTGAAGTTCCTCAACAGTTTCTGCCGCAACCCCAAGGTGGTGTTCCACAGCACCAGTGTGCTCGCCCAGCAACAGGCCGCGCGTTCCGGCCTGGGGATCGCCGTGCTGCCGTGCTACATGGCCGCCGGCGACCCGCAGCTGGTGCCCTTGCTGCCCGGCGAGAGCATCCAGCGCGCCTACTGGATCAGCACCCGGCGCGACCTGCACAAGTCAGTGCGCCTGCGGGTGGTGTGGGATTACCTGGTCGAATTGTGCGCGGCCGAGCAGGGCTTGTTGCTCGCGGAGACTCGTTTTTTGTAGGAGCGGCCGGTCGACGCTCGATTGCCCGCGATGAGCGCAAGAACAACGCGTTCATCCAGGTGATACGCGTCATCGTTGACGTTCATCGCGGGCAAGCCTCGCTCCTACAGGGGGCGCGGATCAGGTCTTTTTCGCTGCACCCTTGAGCTGGACCAACTGCCGCGCTTGCTCGGAGCAGTCCTTGGCCTGGCTGACCATGGCCTCGAACGGCGCGCTGATGATGTCCTCATGGCTCAGCCAGCGTTTTTTCTGGCTCAGGCGGTAGTGATAGCGGTACTCGCCCTTGACCCGTTCGCTGCGCAGGTCCATGTCGAACCAGGGCGAGCGCACGTTGCAGGCCTTGACGTCCTTGTCCAGCTGGGCGCCGGAGAGGGTGATGGTGTAGCGCAGGGTATTGGCGTCGCCGATGTACAGGTCTGCCAACTGGCCGTTGCGGCGGTAGTTGACCAGGAAGTCCCAGTCGCCCTCCAGGGCCGGACTCTTGTAGAAGTAGCTGCCGGAGATGTTTTCCAATGGCTTGAGGTCGGTCAGGGAAGCCTTGACCCGGTAGGTCCTGGGCGCGACGAAGGCGGTCGGCTCGCGGTCGATCTGGCAGTCGCGCAGTTCCCGGGTGAAACGTTCGCACAGGCTCTGGTCGTTGCTGGCGATGCCGCTCTGGTTGTCGGACACCATCAGCCGCATCAGCTCCATATGGCTGAATTCGATACGGGCGTTGACCCTGGCCTGGCCGGTGCGGTCGAAGTGTTCCTGCTTGTCCAGCACGATGCTGGTGTCCGGCGCTTCGAGGGGAATGTAGTCCTCGCGCACCTGGCCGTTGGCGTCGCTGACAAAGGCCCAGCGCTCCTGGATGTCCGGCATGCTGCGGCCCGGGTCGAATACCGGGTTGGTCGGGTCCAGCCACCACACTTTGCCGTCGACCTCGGCCCGCACTATGGCGTGGTTCGGTGCGTGGGTGCCGGGGATCAACAGCGGCGCGACGACGTTCTCGCGGCTGACCCAGGCCGTCTCGGCCTTGATCCCGCTGGCCTTGAGCATGGCGGCCAGGAGCACCGCCAGGTCCTTGCAGTCGCCATAGCCGCGCTGTTCGATCTGCTCCAGCTCGAAGGGCACGTAACCCCGTTCGGTGGCGCGCCAGTCGCCCAGGTAGCGGTAGTTGTCGTTGATGTGCTGCATCAACCCGGCGACTTTCGCGGCGGGCGAGAGCTCGCGCAAGGCGGCCACGGCCTTGGCGCTGGCCGCTGGCAGCGGCGTGGCGAGGATCTCTTGGTAACGCTGGGCCAGTGGGCCGAAATAGTCCTGTACCTCGGTGCTGCTGCCCAGCTCGACCCGCGGCACCCGCTGGATAAAGCCGATCGCGGGTTCATTGATGTAGTTGAGAAAGACCGGGGCCTTCTGCTCGATGGTGAGTTTTTTCCGGTCGCTGGAGGCGCTAAAGCGGTAGTCGTCCATCTGCTCGCTGCGCCAGATGATCGGGCGCGTGGCGCGGTAGGTGATCTTGAAGCTGTCCTGGCGCACCGGCTTGGGGCCGAACTGCAGCACCGAGTGGAACTGCCCCAGCAGCGGTTTGGCCGCGTAATGCTGCTGCACGGTGTAGCTGAGCCGGGTGCCGACCCGCAGGTTGGGGAAGGCCAGGGACGTCTGTTTTTCGCGCAGGAAACCCTGTTCCGGATTGGGCGCGGTGCGCGTATCGATCTGCGCCGGCGCCAGCGCCACGGGCTTGCCGCCCGGCTGGGTGAATTCGGCCTTGCGCAGTTCGAAGCCATCGGTCTCGGCGTAGCTGAAGTCGATGCGCGAAAGCATTTCCCGACCCGCCGGGGTGAGGATGGTGTAGTGCTGGGTGGTGGTGCAGTCGCTGCTGTGGTCTGCGTTGAACTGGCATTCCATCTCGGCGTCGGCGGCCAGGGCGGCTTCCGATTGCGGTTGATAGGCAGCCAGAGCTTGCCAGGAGAGCAGTCCGAGACCGGCGCAGATCAGGGGACGGTAAAGCGGAAAACGGTACATGAGCGCCTCGGGTGAATCATTGGAATCAGCCACCTCGCACAGGGTAAATCAGACGTGACAGGCGGGTGGCTAGCGGGGGAGGCGCCAAATGATAATTTATCGCAATACGGATTTACAGCATTGTCTGACAATTCGTGTTGGCTGAAAGGCTTGAGATAGAGCGGTTTCTTTGAATGGGGCGAGATTGTTGGACGGCTGGAGAGGGCGTCCGCGGCGCTGGGATTCTTCCGCGAAACAGGGTTTTCGTCCCCGCAGATATGGCTCAAAGCCA
The DNA here is from genome assembly GCF_017349775.1 of Pseudomonas sp. GW460-12-10-14-TSB1. NCBI lineage: Bacteria > Pseudomonadati > Pseudomonadota > Gammaproteobacteria > Pseudomonadales > Pseudomonadaceae > Pseudomonas > Pseudomonas sp. GW460-12-10-14-TSB1. The sequence continues at coordinate 43,353 of NZ_JACNAC010000041.1, read as the reverse complement.
TATCTGCAAGCTGAACGATTCCAGGCGGTTTTCCGTTGTTTTCGCAAGAAGTCGCTCGGCTGATTTTGCGAAACAATTTGTTACGAGATCGCCGCCCGCTGGCTCAGCCGTCGAGCAGGTCGGTGCCGTAGGAGTTGTCGATCACACAGCGCCAGGCGCCCGACGGCTCATGGCGAAAGACATAGGTGGCGCGCCGTTCCAGGGTGCTGGCGACCCCGTCCCGGTCCAGGGTGTCGAGCAGGGTGTGCATGATCACCAGCGCGGTGCCGGCGCCTTCGATGACCTGCATTGCGCCCTGCCTGACCAGCATGCTGTGGTTGAAGTGCTCGGCGATGGCCACGAACGCCCGGCGGATCTGTTCCTTGCCCCGGGCTTCCAGGCCCGGCTTGACCACCAGGGTGGCGTCCTCGGCGTAGAAATCCATCAGGCTGTCGAAGTCTTCGGCGGTGATGGCGCGGTCGGCGGCTTCGATCAGGGTTTTCAGCGGGTGGGCCTGCATGTTCGCTCCTTGCGGCTTCAGTTGTGGATATCGAACGCCGTGCTGCCCAGGCGCTCGCCGTTGACCAGGATATGCAGCACATGGCGCCCGGGATAGTGGCGGCGGGTGGTCAGTTCGCGGATGTGCTGGGCGCGGTCGAGCTGTTCCCGGGCCTTGGCGGCCAGGGTGAAGGCCTTGAGCTTGAACACCTTGGCGCTGGTGCCGCCCGAGGCCTTGACGTAGTCGATGGCGTAATCCACCACCAGGCGCTGGCTGGTGTCGGCGGTGGATTCCAGGGCAAAGGACAGGTTGATCCGCTCCCCCAGGCGAATCACCGCCGGCTCGACCCGCAGGCCATGCAGCGTCACCTGCGGCGCATGCCCGGCGCCGACGATCGCCAGCGCCCGGCGGTTGCCCTGCTTGATCAGGCTGCGCAGGGCGTGGCGGGCGATCCAGGCGGTGTGCGGGTTGTCCAGGGACCAGCCTTCGATCAATGCCAGCACCCAGTCGGGATGGTCCTTGGTGATGTCGTTGAGGTGATTGGCCACCGACTTGCGCACGTACAGGCTGGGGTCGGCCTTGAGGCGTTCGAGGATAGGCGCCGCCAGGGTCGGGTCGGCCTGGATCCGCTCCAGGCGGAACGACCAGGGCAGGCGCGGGCGGCTGCCTTCGCTGGCCAGGCGGCGCACATGCTCGTTGTCGTCCCGGGCCCAGTCCCGCATCACCGCCAGGGTGCGTGGCAGGTCGCTGGCGAGGAACGGGCGGATGGCGAACTCCGAGGAGCCGAAGGCGGTGAAATGCTTGAGCGCTTGCATCGAACGCTCGAAGGCGTGCCCGCCGTAGCTGGCCACATAGTGCGGCAGGAACATGCAGACGAAGCGGCTGTTCAGGCGCGGGGCGAGCTCGTACAGCCGGGCGAGGTTGGCGTCGTAATCCGCCGGCAGCACCGCCTGCAGGCTTTCGCTGACCCGCGCCAGGCGTTGCATCACCGACAGCTCGGCGAGGCCCTGTTTCGCGTGGGCGAGAAACCCTCGGTGGTCGAAGGCCGGGTACACCGCGAGCATTTCCCGGGCGATGTGTTCCAGGCGTTCGGTGTTGAAGATTTCCTTGAGGGCGGGGGCGCTGGGGCTGGCTGCGGTCATCGGCGTATCCATTCGGGACGGGGCGCCGAGCACTGTAGCGCAACTGACTGACAGATGATGTCAGGAGCACTTGGCCAGGCGTGAGCCCCTGTCATCCTTCATCGCGGGCAAGCCTCGCGCCTACAGAGTCCCGCTTCTGTAGGCGCGAGGCTTGCCCGCGAAAGGATTCTGGCCGCATCGCGCGGCCCGATATTCAACGCGGTGGCGGCAGCACTCCGTCGGCCTGCTCGTCCTGCTCATCCGCCTCGAACAGCCGCGCCAGTTCGGCCCGGGCTTCCTGGGCCGATTGCAGGATCTTGGCGTGGTCGTCGTAGATCGCGTGCTGGGCTTCGAGCACCTGTTCGTCGTGGGCGGTGAAGCGCTTGATCCGCGAGTCGGCCTGGGCCTGGGTCAGGCCCAGGCCGATCAGCGCCTTGCGGCTCATTTCCAGGCTCGAGTAGTAGGTTTCCCGCACCGCCTCGGCGCCCAGGTCCACCAGCTTGTGCACGTGCTGGCGGTTACGGGCGCGGGCGATGATCTTGATGTGCGGGTAGAGCTTGCGCACCACCGCCGCGGTGTTGATGTTGGTCTGCGGGTCGTCGGTGGCGATCACGAAATACTCCGCTTCGCCGACCTTGGCCGCCTTGAGGATTTCTGCGCGCATCGGGTCGCCGTAGAACACCGGCATGCCGCCGAAGCTGCGGGTCAGCTCGATGGTGTCGACCGAGGTGTCGAGGGCCACGAAAGGGATCTTCTGCGCCCGCAGGATCCGCGCGACGATCTGGCCCATCCGGCCCATGCCGGCGATCACCACCCGTGGCGCGTCGGTTTCGATCTCGCGGTATTCGGCGGGCATCTCCACGTGCTTCGCCTTGGGCTGCAAGAAGCGCGCGCAGGCCAGGAGCAGCAGCGGGGTCACGGCCATGGACAGGGTGATGGTCAGCACCAGCAGGTCATACAGGCGCGCCTCGAACAGGCCCTGGTCGCGGCCGATCTTGAACACCACGAAAGCGAATTCACCGCCGGCCGCCAGCACCACCCCCAGGCGCACCGCGCTCAAGCGCCCCAGGCCACCGGCCAGGCGCCCGACCACGAACAGCAGCGGCAGCTTGATGGCGATCAGCAGCAGGGTCAGGCCCAGCACCGCGATCGGCGCGCTGAACAACAGGCTGATATTGGCGCCCATGCCGACGCTGATGAAAAACAGCCCCAGCAGCAGGCCCTTGAAGGGTTCGATCTGCGCTTCCAGTTCGTGGCGGTATTCCGAGTCCGCCAGCAGCAGGCCGGCGAGGAAGGCGCCGAGGGCCATGGACACGCCGACCATGTCCATCAGCCAGGCGGTGCCGATCACCACCAGCAAGGCCGTGGCGGTGGACACCTCCGGCAGGCCGGTGCGCGCCACCACGCGGAACACCGGGCGCAACAGGTAGCGGCCGCCGATCACCACCACGGCGATGCTGCCCAGAATCTGCAAGCCATGGCGCAGGTCTTCAGCGCTGCTGGTGTTGTGGTCGACCCCGGCCAGTACCGGAACCATGGCGATCAACGGAATCGCCGCGATGTCCTGGAACAGCAGGATGGCGAAGGCCAGGCGCCCGTGGGGGCTGGTCAGCTCCTTGCGCTCGGCCAGGCTTTGCAGGCCGAAGGCGGTGGACGACAACGCCAGGCCCAGGCCCAGCACGATGGCGCTGTTCAGTGGCTGGCCAAACAGGAACAGGGCCACGCAGCCGATCACCACCCCGGTCAGCAGCACCTGGGCCAGGCCGACGCCGAACACCGATTTGCGCATCACCCACAAGCGTCGTGGCGACAGCTCCAGGCCGATGATGAACAGCAGCAACACCACCCCCAGCTCCGACACATGGCTGATGCTCTGCGGGTTGCCCACCAGCCCCAGCACCGCCGGGCCGATGATCACCCCGGCCAGCAGATAGCCAAGCACGGCCCCCAGCTGCAGGCGCTTGGCCAGGGGGACGGTCAGCACCGCCGCGAACAGAAACACGACAGCGGCTTGCAACAGGTTGCCTTCATGGGGCATGGGCTTACTCCTGGGAAAACGGGTATTGATTGACGCGCGGAAAACCATGGTTGCGCCTCAGGCAACGGCGGCAGCCATCGGTTCCCCGGGGGGAGAATAAAGCCTGCCCGGGCTGGCGTCAGCCGCGAGGCAGGGATAGATGGCCGTCGTTCAGAGCGTGGCGGTCTGGGGGGATGTTACAGGTGCCTGGGTGGATGCCGGTTGCGGGGCTGCGGGGGACAGCAGCGGCGGCATCGGGCAATCCAGCACATCGGCCACGGCGCGCATCAACTCGGCTTCGGCCACGGTGACCTGGCCGTCGTAGCAGACGCAGCGGGCCATGGCTTGCAGCAGCGTCGGCCGTTCCTCGGGCATCAGCTGGCGCAGGCGCACCAGGGCGGCATCCAGGTGTTCGAGGTCGACTTCCGTCGGTTGCGGCTGAGCGAAGGGCAGGCCGGTCCAGGCATGGGCCAATGCCAGCTGGGCCTGCTGCGCGGTCTTTTGCCCGGCGCTGGCCAGGGCGCCGAGCAGGACCGCCAGTTCTTCGCTGCGCTGGAACAGTCCCCATTTGTATTCGGGCGCCGGCAGGCCTTCGACATTGCGCTGCACGATGCGCAGCAGCGTCCACTCCAGCAGCTCGACCTGGTCGTCGGCGTCGATCAGTTGTCGCAGGTTGTCCATGAACGGCTTGCAGGCTTTCTTGTCCAGCTGCTGCAGGGCCGGTATCGACAGGTCGAGCAGCGGCAGGCGCAGGTTCGGGTCGAGGGCCGCCAGCTGTTTTTGCAGGGCTTGCAGGCAACCGAAGACCTCGGTGGGGCTGTTGGCCTCCAGCTGCGCGAGTTGCCGGCGGCGCATCGAATCATTGGTGGACAGCAGCAGGCCATAGATCAGCGCCTGGGCGCCGGTGGTGCTGTGGGCGCTGCGCTGGAGCGCCGGGTCGAGGCTGACCAGCGCCGCTTGTGCCGCCAGCAGATGTTGCGCGTTCGGGCTGCCGATGCTGGCAATCGACTGCTTGATCGCATTCAGGTCGAAGACCAGGGCGCTGGTCGCTTGCGATTGGCGGCTGAACACGCCGGAGCTGTCCAGCCCGGAGCGGGCGGGCTCGGCCGGCAGTTCGATGGCTTCGATGGTGGGCAAGCGGCCGTCCCAGCCGGGTTCCAGGCGCCGGATCCGCGCCGAAAGGGGCGGATGGGTCGCGGACTGGCCATAGACGGAGAGGGTGGCCCCTTCACTGAAATACAGGTGGCTGTATTCAGAGCTGAAGGCGCTGTCGAGCTTCGAGCTGGCGGCATAACCGCCGATTTTTTTCAGCGCGCCGACCAGACCGGCCGGGTTGCGGGTGAACTGCACCGCCGAGGCATCGGCGAGGAACTCGCGCTCGCGGCTGATGGCGCCCTTGATCATATTGCCGAAAAAGGTCCCGACCGAACCCAGCAGGATCAGCGCCAGGCCACTCCACATCGCCAGCCCGCCGACCCGATTCTGTGCCAGCCGGCCGGCCTGGTTGACCCCGTTGGCCATCGCCTCGCCGGTCAGGCCGATAACCAGGATGCCGTGGACAATCGCCACCAGCCGGGTGTTGAGGCGCATGTCGCCGTTGTAGATATGGCTGAACTCATGGGCAATCACCGCCTGCAGTTCCTCACGGTTGAACACCATGATGGCGCCGCGGGTGACCCCGATCACCGCTTCCTGTGGGGTAAAGCCGGCGGCGAATGCATTGATCCCGGCATCGGGCAGCACGTACACCTGCGGTACCGGCGTGCCCGAGGCCAGGGCCATTTCCTCGACCACATTGAGCAGCCGTTGTTCTTCCAGGCCGTCCGGGTGCAGGTTGATCAGCCGGCCACCCAGGCGCTTGGCGACCACCTTGCCGCCGGCTTTCAGTTCGGAGTGCTTGCCCATGCTGCTGCCGATCACCACCAGGAACACCACCGCGGCGATCATCGCGGTCAGCCGCCAGTCGAAGCTCGGCGACTGCTTCATCTCTTTGAGAAATTGCAGCCAGAGCAGGTTCAGCGCCAGGCTGGTGACAGTCACCAGGCACAGCACGGCCAGGATCATCAGCAGCACCAGGGTGCCGGTACGCCGTTTGGCCCGGGCCTGATGTTCAAAAAAATTCATCGGACCATCCATGGTGACAGGGGGTTAGAACGCGACCTTGGGGGCTTCCTGGATCAGGGCGCTGTCGGCGAATTGCAGCAGGCTGGCGTCGGCGCCATGGCCAAACAGGCCGGCCAGGATCACCGGCGGGAAACTCTGCTTGTAGCTGTTGTAGTTCATCACCGTGTCGTTGAAGGCCTGGCGGGCAAAGGATACTTTGTTTTCGGTGCTGGTCAGTTCTTCGCTCAGCTGTTGCATGTTCTGCGACGCCTTGAGGTCCGGGTAGGCCTCCATGCTCAGGTTCAGCCGGCCCATGGCGCTGGACAGCGCGCCTTCGGCTTGGCCCAGCTGCGCCATGTGCTGCGGGTTGCCGGGCTCGGCCGCGACGGCCTTGAGGCCCGCCAGCGCGGCGTTGCGCGCCGCGGTCACGGCTTCGAGGGTGTCGCGCTCGTGCTTGAGGTAAGCCTTGGCGGTTTCCACCAGGTTGGGGATCAGGTCGTAACGGCGCTTGAGCTGGACTTCGATCTGCGCGAAGGCGTTCTTGAAGCGGTTCCGGCGGGCCACCAGGCCGTTGTAGACGGTGATGACGTAGACCACCAGCAGGGCCAGAACGAGCAGAACCACAATAGTTGAAACAGCCATACGGATGTCCTTATCGGCGTGCGGATTTCAGGGGGGCGCCATGGTAACCGAATTTATCGCGGGCGCCGCCATGGGCAACCGCCGGCATGCGGTCTTCGGCAGCACCTAGAACGAGTCGGGGCGTGCAATCGGCGCTGCCGCGTTCTGAATGATTGCTGCTCGTTGTGGTCGGACCTTGCAGGTGCGTCGTCGGTCCCGGAGTTCCCGGCAGGCGCGCCACCCAACCTTGAGCCCGTCGGCCACGCCGCGGGCGTCACCTTGTGAAGGATCATCCCGACCATGCTCGAACCCACCTGGACGGCACTCAAACACCATAAGCGGGTGCATCAGATAGTCGCTGTCTTGGCGGCCTTCGGTGCCCAGGACGTGCTGCTGCGCCTGGGCCTGGGGCGCCTGCTGGGCGAGTCGCAGGCCAGCGCTGAAGCGCAGCCGCAGGACTCGACGCCGCAGCGGGTCCGCCTGGCCCTGGAGAAACTCGGGCCGACCTTTATCAAGCTCGGGCAGATCCTCGCCAGCCGCAGCGATATCCTGCCGCCGCACTGGATCAGCGAACTGGAGTCGTTGCACAGCAGCGCCGCGACCTTGCCCTGGAGCGAACTGGAAGACCAGGTGCGTGACGACCTGGGCTTTGAGCTGGACCAGGTGTTCGCCGAGTTCGACACCGAGCCGCTGGCGGCGGCCTCCATCGCCCAGGTTTATCGCGCGCGCCTGCTCAGTGGCGAGGCGGTGGTGGTCAAGGTGCAGCGCCCCGGTCTGCGGCGCAAGATGAGCGCCGACCTGCAACTGCTGGAAGGCGTGGCGATGCTGGTGGAAGAGAACGCCGCCCTGGCCCATTACCAGCCACGGCAGATGGTCCGGCAATTGGCCCGGGCGATGCTCGAAGAACTGGACTTCACCCAGGAAGGCCAGCACTGCGACAGGGTGGCGGCGAATTTCGTCGAGCATCCACAGATCGCCATTCCGCGTATCCACTGGCGGCACAGCAGCGAGCGCCTGCTGGTCCAGGAGTTCCTCCCCAGCCATACGCCGCTGGAGCGTCAGGCCCTGATCGAGCAGGGCCTGGACCCGAGCCTGCTGGCGCAGCGCGGGGCCCAGGCCTTTATCAAGATGCTGCTGGAAGACGGCCTGTTCCATGGCGACCCGCACCCCGGTAACCTGCGGGCGATGGACGACAACCGGGTCGGCTTCATCGACTTCGGCATGGTCGGGCGCCTCGACGAGCGCCGGCGCCTGGAGGTCATGGGCTTTATGCGGGCCATGACCGAGGGCAGTACCGAAGCGCTGGTGGCGGTGCTGATCGACTGGAGCGGCGAGCAGGTGCGCGACCTGTCCGCCATCGAACAGGCCGCCCGGGAGTTCATGGGGCGGCACGGCGGCAAGGCGCTGAACATGAGTGCGATGATCGAGGACTTCCTCGGCCTGATGCGCGCATACCAGCTGTTGCTGCCGGCCGACCTGCTGGTGCTGTTCAAGGCGCTGATCACCGCCGATGGCGTGCTCACCCGGCTCGACCCGCAACTGGACCTGGTGGCCACCGCGCGCCCGGCGATCCACAAGATGCTCAAGGACCAGTTCAGCTGGAAACTCGCTCGCCGCCTGGGCCTCGATGGCCTGGAACTGGGCCGTGGCGTCGCCGTCGAACTGCCGCAGTTGACCCGCCTGCTGATCAACCGCCTGAAACACGGCGTGCTCGACCTGCGCCTCGACATGCCGAGCGTCGAACGCCTGGAAAAATCCCTGCGCCTGGCCTCGACCCGCTTGTCCCTGGCCTTGCTGGTCAGCGCGCTGCTGATCGCCTTCGGCCCACAGATCGACGCGGCCGGGCCAGTCTGGCAGGGACTGTCGGTGGTGGCCTGGCTGGCGGGAGTGGCGACTTTGGGTGGGGTGCTGGCGTTTGTCTGGAGTTTGTTCTGGCGGTCTTGAGCAGGGGGAGCGGGGAGTGTCGGCGGTCTTTCCCGCTCCGCTAGGAAAACTCGATAAAGAATCCAGCATTCGGAAACACTCGGTTTTCTGACGGTGGAAGCCAGGGCTGGGAAATGTTGGCCTGTATCTCAGCTTGGAAAAGCCCCGCATTGCTCTATGTGGCTACTGTCGGTACGGCTATCAAGGTCCCCATCTGGCCCGATGTAGATATCCGTATCAGGCCATTTCGGTTTGACTCTGACGCAGTGCGATTTGCCACCGTTGTTCCAGTAGAAATCCATGAAAAACTTCTTATCGGGGAAGATATGACCGGGGCCTCCGGTTGCCTCGCCGGGGTAGATCTCGCCCTTGGATATGCTGTGCTGAACATTCAGGATGTAACCGAGTCGCCCTTGGCCTTTCTCCGAAAAATGGAAACTCACTTGCGGCGTGGCGAAGTACCAAAAGGCAACAGGTGCCAGCAATAGCACGAGCAACCAGTGCTTTATGTACCGGGATTTACCTTTTGCAGACATGGTCTTCAATACCGTCTCCCCAGTCCGTAGGTGGCACTGCCAACACTTCATCCATGATCATCTTCGCCGTAAGACCGCCATTTGGGTGCTGCCTGTAGAGCTTGATACCGATGCTGATTGATACCCTGTCGCCGATATCGTCCCATGCTCGCATTCCCTCTATGTCTGCCGACTGGTGAGGGCCTCGTCTTTCATTCCATTTCTGAACCTTGCGGATTGAGTCCGAAGCAATCTGTTCAATCCCTGCACCATCTAGCAGAACGCCTTCGCAAAGTCCTCCTGCCATCCCAACATACCCGTAGTGCACGTTTGACCAGATGTCATAGAAGTAATCGTATTTACCCTGTTTCTGCCAAGGACCACCGTATCGTTCACCAATCGTAACTTTATGATCCCATGGCCTATTTTGACCGACACGCTCTGCCCATAGGGCCATTGCAGCAGCCTTGTTCCCGAGTGCCAAAGCCTCAAAATTGGGCGGGGATAGTCGGGCATACCAAGGTAGCCTTTGAAATTTCGCATCCTCGGCGGCAGCATCAAAGCTGTTCAGTTTCCTCATCTTCACGACAGAGGGGTGATTGATATTGCGGTTTATTTCAGCGGCAATGTAGCTCGCAACCTCTTCCATCCTGTCAGGGTGAGTGCAAACGACAGGCTCAGCTTCTTCCTCTGGTTGTTTCGGAGCCGCATTAGGATCTACCAGAGCATTTGCAGCAACAGCCTTCTCTGTGAGGTTCGGATCAGCCAGCAGGGTAGCCATCTTCTCATCATCCACCGAGTCATCAGGCCGGAACGCACCGAGTGCTGCGAAGTTGATAATTGCCGCACCGGGTGCAGCTCCCATCACGAATCCGCCGAAGGTATCGCCCGAGCCGCTGATGATCGTTCCACCATGACTGGTCGGGCTGCCCAGGTGCGCCATGGGGCGGCCATTGATCAGGATCGAGGGAAAACCACTGGTGATGACCGCACCGCAGCCACAGGTATCGCCTACCCGGGCCGCCCCCATGGCGTTGATAGTCACATCGGCAGAGGCGCTGGCAATCGGTGTTGTGCCGTGCCCCGGCAGCGGGCAGAAATGCAGGTCACCCAGTCGAGCGGAAGAAATCATGCTGCGTCCTTGCATCGTGTACGAAAGATGACGCGAGGCTGCCCCAGGGCCGCGGGCTCGGTCTGTGGGACGATTCTTAAAAGATCAGGTCAGGAGTCGGGCGCCGACTCAGGGCATCAAGGATGGGGAAGGGGGCAGCCGGCAGTGCCCATCAAGAACAGGCAGCACAAGTCGCTGGCTCGAAAATTTGCTATTTTCCGCACCCTCGGCCGCCACTGTCGGCTGCCGCCAAGCAGAGAGTGAATGGATGAGCGACCAGTTGCAGGTGATCGATATCGAAGTGGGCGAGGGCAAGGCGGCGGTCAAGGGCGCCTTGATCACCACCCAGTACCGCGGTTTCCTGGAAGATGGCACGCCCTTCGATTCTTCCTGGGAGCGCGGCAAGCCGTTCCAGTGCGTGATCGGCACCGGGCGGGTGATCAAGGGCTGGGACCAGGGCCTGATGGGCATGCAGGTCGGCGGCAAGCGCAAGCTGCTGGTGCCGGCGCACCTGGGCTACGGCGAGCGCTCGATGGGCAAGATCCCGCCGAATTCCAACCTGGTGTTCGAGATCGAGCTGCTGGAAGTCCTGACTCGCGACGACTGATTTCGCCCATCGCCCAGGCCGGGGCTCTGCCTGGCCTGGGCGCGTTACGCGGGCTCCATCTTTACTTTCTGGTCTGAAAACTCACGCTCTTGTAAACCTGTATCGATTCTCTGGGGCGTGGGTGGGGCTAGAAAATATGTCCCTATGCTTCAACGCCAATGTACAGTTTCAAATCAGTTGGGAGTGGTTGCCCTATGATTTCTGATATTGCTGTTATTTGCCCATTGGTTAGCAGCCATTCGCCTTCCGCCATGGCGTTAAGGCTGGTATGGCCGAGAGTTTCTACAATTTGTTTGTTATAGGTACTGTCTACATCAAGCTCATACTTGAGCGAGTCATCTTCTGTGCTATTGAGCAAAAAACCAGTAATACACAAGTGCATAAACGCCTCTGTTTTTCTACTGTTCGACGTCCACACGAGCTTTTTTCGATGCGAAGATCAGAAGCGCTTAACCAGTGTATGAGCCTCAGTTCACACGGGTGAAGAGCGACGAGAAGTTTGCCGTCACACGTTGAAACTGAGCGATAAGATCACCCTGGCTTGACTGTCCGAGGCGATGTTGCCAAAACGCCCATGTCCAACGAATGCACATTCATCTGGTAGGTAAGAGACCTGATTCACACCGATAGCATGGGCTGAAAGCCTTGTATTACATGCCCTAGAGGTCGATTTCAGTGCGCCCCCCCCTGAATCAGTTCTTGAACCCCGGCAGACCATTGGCTGTGCGCCAGCTCTTCAGAATCTCTACGATTTCTTCTGCTGTGTTCTCGTCTTTGTTTTCAGGATAGAAAATCAAGTCTGAACCAGCAGGATGACCAATGATCTTTTTGAAATGAAAGATCAATTTGTCTTCTGTAGCTTCATCGTTGGAGCCGAATTTGATTTCATTAACGAAGTCGATGAATTCAGCTTCTGTGTAATCGGATAGCTTGCTCTTCAAGTCCATTTAATTATTCTCTCTGTGAGTTTCAACATGTCGTTTCGGTGTCATGACTGTAAGGTTATCCACGTTGTAAACCTCGCCACCGTTCTTGATGTATACAATATGGTGAATCTCAAAACGCATTCGCTCTCCTACATGCTCAGATTCTATTGCAATTGGTGCTTTGCCTTCTGAGATTTTCCTTTGATTATCTTTGCAGAACTGGCCCCGCAATACTGCGTCTTTCGAAACCTCAATCCAGAACGCTTTCCTGAAGTCGTCGAAGTCGTTGAAAGTCTGTCCCCGTAGCGCATCAGCAATCTGCGAAGGAATGGGCGAGCCTTCTCCCACGCCAGCACCAGCAAGCCATATGCCCGATATGGGTTGACCCTTGCCAGTGACGCCACCCGCATCATAGCGGGCACTAAGCATGATGTAGATTGGCTGTATGTCGGTACTGGGGAACCAGATAATCGCATCCTGGTACTCGGGTGGATGCTCAGGGTTCACCAGTACCTTGTTGGATTGTTCGGTGGGCGGATACACCCAAACAGACGGCAACTGTGGCGCGCCTTCCAGTGCAGGAATACCCAGTACACCGTCACCGCTTGCCGCTGGTGTCCAAGTGAGGCCGATCCCGTTGCCAATGTCGGCGATAAACTTCTCACCGTCCTTCCTGCCCTCAATGACTGGGACATTTTCCCAATCCGTCTTGCCGCCCGTGTAGAAGCCATAGGCGTTAACGGAGCCATCCGGCAAGGTCTTCACATTGACACGAACACGTGTGCGGCCTGTCTTGAGCATTGCGTACTGCTCATTCTTATAGAAGGCACTGTCAGGCGAAATGCTGGTGTTTGGAATCAGCAACGCAACAGTGCCCACTACAGCGCCAGTAGCAACAACACCTGATCCTTCCAGCAATGTGAGAGCCAATGACCCGCCAAGACGTTTGGCAATGGCACCGCCAGCGGCAGACCCGCCCACCAATTGGAGAGAGGAACCTTCCGCTGTGATTGCAGTTCCGGTAGCTAATACAGCCCATAGCCCGTAATCAGCCAGCTTCTCAACAGGCACAAATCCGGTGGGACTCTTGTGATCGATCACACCGTCAGGCAGGTTGCAGCTTTTGGCAAAGACACAACCCATGGTGGCGGGCTTGTCTTCTGCCTTTGGCGGCAGGTCCTTGTATTCCGCCCAGCGTTGGGCGCCAAGATCGACGGGCTCTACACCCTTGTTGCGATAGCCCTTCGGGGCGTTCGGTACGTAGCCACTCATCCGTGTTCGCGCCCACATTGTCCATAAAGAAAGCCCCCGTCAGAGGGGAGCGAAGAGCATTTGCAGTTGGCTTAGGGACGCTAGTGGATGCGGCTATGGAGGTCTGTAGGGACAATCTGAAAAATGGTGGCTGGGACCAGGGCCTGATGGGCATGCAGGTCGGCGGCAAGCGCAAGCTTTTGGTGCCGGCGCACCTGGGTTACGGCGAGCGGTCGATGGGCAAGATCCCGCCGAATTCCAACCTGGTGTTCGAGATCGAGTTGCTGGAAGTCCTGACTCGCGATGATTGATCCCGCGCACTGGCCAGGTCGGAGCGCTATCTGACCTGGCCACCTCCACTGCTTTTTCTCCGTAAGTCCCTCCTTGAAATCGTCTCTCTGTGCTTCTCCAGGCGGGGCTAGGTCGTGGGTGATCGACAGGCAGTGGCGGATGATTGGTGTCATCAAGCTCTTGCGCAGGCCTGCGGCATCGGCCAGGATGTGCGCCATATAGGTATAGGGGGTATAGGTATGTCGCACACGCACGCACAGAAAGACGATCTGCTCAAACGGGTCCGGCGCATCCTTGGCCAGGTGCAGGCGGTGGAGCGGGCCCTGGAGTCCGGCGCGGAGTGCGCCAAGACCCTGCACTTGGTGGCGGCCACCCGCGGCGCGATCAGCGGCCTGATGGGGGAAATCATCGAGGCCCATGCCCTGGAGCATGTGGCTCATCCCGAACTCAGCGATGAAGAACGGGCCAAGGGCGTGAGCGAACTGCTCGAAGCCATTCGCCGTTATTCCTGACCGGAGACCACCCCATGAGTCCGACCTTGCCAGCCGCAGGCTTGACCCACGACCACCACTTCCTCGGTGCCGCCCACGATGAAAATGCCCGGCGCACGCTGTGGGTAGTGGCGCTGACCTTCGTCATGATGATCGGCGAAATCGCCGCCGGTTATCTCACCGGCTCCATGGCCTTGCTCGCCGACGGTTTCCATATGGCGACCCACGCCGGGGCCCTGGGCATCGCGGCGGCGGCCTACGGATTCGCCCGGCGCAATGCCGACAATGCGCGCTTCAGTTTCGGCACTGGCAAGGTCGGCGACCTGGCCGGATTCGCCTCGGCGCTGATCCTCGGCCTGGTGGCCATCGGCATCGCCGGCGAGTCGCTGCTGCGGCTGTTGCAGCCAACCCAGGTGGCTTTCACCGAGGCGACCGTGATCGCCGTGGTCGGGCTGGGCGTGAACATTGTCAGCGCCTTGCTGCTTTCCGGCGGTCATGCCCATCACGGCCATGATCACGCTCATCAGCATGCTCATGAGCACCCGCATCCGCATTCACACGGGCATGGCCATCACCACGACAACAACCTGCGCTCGGCCTATGTCCATGTGCTGGCCGATGCCCTGACCTCGGTCCTGGCCATCGCCGCCTTGCTGGCGGGGCGTTATCTGGGATGGGTCTGGCTCGACCCGGTGATGGGTGTGGTTGGCGCGCTGGTCATCGGCCGCTGGGCCTATGGCTTGATGAAGTCCAGCGCGGCGGTGCTGCTCGACACTACGGACGAACACCTGGCCGGCGAGATTCGCCAGTCGGTGGAAGCCGCCGGCGATGCGCGCATCACCGATCTGCATGTGTGGCAGGTGGGCCCGCAGGCGCGGGCGGCGATCGTCAGCGTGGTGGCGGCTGCCGGCGTCAGCGCCGAGACCATCCGCCAGCGCCTGGCGCCGGTCCACGAACTGTCGCACCTCACCCTTGAATATCGCAGCCTGTAACGCTAGGCCCCTGTCTGCACCGCAGGCGGGCAGGGGTAGTTTCTCCCGAGAAAATCCAGCAACCGCAGATTGACCTCCTCGGCCTGCTCGCTCTGGATCCAGTGCCCGCAATCCGCCAGCCGATGCTGTTCCAGGCGTGACACCTTGCCGGGCATGCGCTCCATGGTGCGAGCTTCCAGTTGGCCCACCGGGTCGCGGTCGCCGATCATGAACAGGGTGGGTTGGTCCACCTGGCGTTCGCTCAGGTGTTCGGTCCGTTGCCAGTTGCGCTCGAAGTTGCGGTACCAGTTCAGGGCGCCGCGAAAACCTCGCCCCTCGAAGGTGCGCCGGTACACCGCGAAGTCCTCCGGCGTACACCAGGCGGGCGGTGCCTGGTGCGGCGGCATGCCCTCGAACAGCAGGGCCGACGGACTTTTTTCATCCAGCAGGTGTTCGCAGTCGTGCATGAAATGCAGCAGGCTGCGGTCGATGTCGGCGTCCAGTTCCCGCTCGGCGACGCCGGGCTTCTGGAAGTACAGGATGTAGTTGAAACGCTCGGCGAACAGCTCGGCCATGATCTCCACGGCCGGGCGTTTGGGGCGGCCGGCGAAAGGCACCGAGAGGGCCACCAGTGCCTTGACCCGCTGCGGCTCCAGCAGCGCCAGGTGCCAGGCGACCACGGCGCCCCAGTCGTGACCGACGATGCAGGCCTGCTGCTGACTCAGGGCGTCCATCGCTTGCTGGATATCGGCGCATAACGTCAGCACGTCATAGGCGGCTACATCCTCGGGGGCGCTGCTGTCGCCGTAGCCGCGCATCTGCGGGATCAGCACCCGGTAGCCGGCGGCCGTCAGCGGCGCTACCTGCCGGCGCCACGAATACCAGCACTCGGGAAAACCGTGCAGCAGCCACACCGGCGGTCCATCCAGCGGGCCGGCGGCATGCAGGTGCAACTCGATGCCATTGAGCTTCAGGGCATGTTGGGTGATCTGGCTCATGATCCTGTCCTCCGAGGTCCAGGCATGACCCTAGCAGAAGCCCAATGACCTTCTGACCACCATTCATTGGTCGAATAGGCGCCCAGCAGTTTTACCCGGCATGGGCCTGACGGCTGTCCGCCGGCGCCTGGTCGCGCTGGGTCAGCCCGTAGTCACGCGCCACTTCGGCGACCCGCAGCCGGTAGTCGGCGAACACCTGGGTCCGCCCCAGGGCCTGGGCCGTGCGATGGCGCTCCAGGGTGCGCCAGGCCTCGACCGCTTGCTCGTCGCGCCAGAACGACAGGGACAGCAGCTTGTCCGGCTCGCTCAGGCTCTGGAAACGCTCGATGGAAATGAAGCCGTCGATCTCCAGCAGCAGCGGTTTCAGCGCGGCGGCGAGGTCCAGGTAACGCTGGCGATGTTCCGGGTGCGGCAGGGCTTCGAATATCACGGCGATCATCAGTGCGACTCCGGCAGGGTGGTGAACAGAGGGATGCGTCCGTTGAGCGAGGGTTTGTAGGTCCAGGCGATGGGCTGGTCGAGGGTCGATTGCCGCAGCAGCGCACCGACCACCGCGCTGGCAATGGTCAGGGCCAGGGCCTGGCCGGGGCATTGGTGGCGGCCGCTGCCAAAGCTGAAACTGCGCCGGGCCTCACGTTCGAGCAGCAGGCGATCCGGCTCCGGGTTCAGTTGCGGGTCGCGGTTGGCCGAGGCCAGCAGCACCAGCACCACAGCGCCCGGCTCCAGCGTCACCCCGGCGATGCTGCAAGGGGCGGCGACGAAGCGCCGGGTGTTCTGCACCGGCGGGTCGTGACGCTGCACTTCGGCCATCAGGTCGGCGATCCGGTTGGGCGTCGCCCGCAGGTCCGCGAGTAACTGGCGATCGTTCAGCAGGGCGCAGAGGCTGTTGCCGATCAGCCCGGCGCTGGCCTCAAAGGTCTGGGACAACAGGCCGATCAGGTTGGCGATCAGGCTGTCGTGATCCTGCCTGCCGAAACCTTTGACGATCCGCTGCAAGAGCAGGCTGGCAGGCGCCCGATCGAGCAGAGCCTCGAAGTGTCGGGTCAAGTGTTCGGCTGCCTGGTGGGCAGCATCCCGTTGCGCCTGAGTGCTGGCCGGCGACAGGCCGGCGACAAAGTCCTGGGTCAGCCCGGCAATCTCTGGCAACTGGTGCGCGGCAAAGCCCAGCAGCCCGGCGACCACTGCCACCGGCAGGCGGAACTGGCCGTCATGCAGCCTGGCAGTGGTATCCCTTGGCAGGCCCAGCAGCAGGGCGGCGACCCGCTGCTCAATTTCCTCGGCATGCACCAGCTGCAGGCCCGGCTCGACCGCGGCCCGCGGGCAACGCTGGCGCTCGCCGTCGTTCATCCGCATCAGTTGGCCGAACACTTTGCCGGCGGCGCCGTCGACTATGGCTTGGGGCACCGGCTCGTGCGCGGGATGTACCCGGCACTCGGGATGGGCCAGCACCGCGGCCACCGCTGCGGCGCTGCTGGCCAGCCACATCCCCAGTCCGGGGTCGAAGGCCAGGCCGCCCCGGGCCCGCAGGCTGGTGTAGTAAGGGTAGGGATCGGCGTGGGTGACGGCAGTAATCGGGTCCATTATGGGCGGCCTTATTCGCGGGGGAGAAGTGTTGCTACTATCGGCAACCTGCGAGGGGCACGATTCGTTCGGGAGCGAAATATGAATGCACAGCAGCACGACAACGCCGTATCCCAGGTCGCCGCGGCCATTGCCGAGCCGGCGCGGACGAAAATGCTCTGCGCGCTGATGGACGGCCACGCGCGCACCAGCACCGAGCTGGCGGCGATCGCCGATGTCAGCGCCTCCACCGCCAGCGCGCACCTGGGCAAACTCAAGGAACTGGCCCTGGTGCGCCTGCATGTGCAGGGTCGCCATCGCTACTACAGCCTCGCCGACCCGCGCGTGGCCCAGGCCCTGGAAGCCCTGATGGTGATCGGCCGCAACGCCACGCCGGCGTTCAGCCCGCGTACCCCGGACCGCCTGCAGTTCGCCCGCACCTGCTACGACCATATGGCCGGCACCCTGGCGGTGCAGCTGCATGATCGCCTGCTCGACGCCGGCTGGTTGCAGCAACCGCAGGAGGGCGCCCAGGAGTACAGCCTGAGCCCTGCCGGCGAAGGTTTTTTTGCCGGATTGGGCATTAATGTGCAGGCTCTGGCGACCTTGCGCCGACGCTTTGCCTGCCCCTGCCTGGACTGGAGCATGCGCCGCCCGCATCTGGGTGGTGCGTTGGGGGCCGCGTTGTTGCAGGAAGCGATCCGGCGCAAATGGCTGACCCAGGACCTGGACAGCAGGGCGCTGGGGTTGACCACCCTGGGGCGCAAGGAGCTTGCCAGTCGGTTCGCCGTCCAGCTCGAAGAGCCGGACAGCCCGGCCCGGCGTGTCGGGAGCGCTGGCAAACCGGGTCGCCCGGCCGTTACCCAGGCTTTATAGGCCGGTCCACAACCCTATGGCTGGCGTTACCGTCAGCCTTCGAATGCCGTCCTGGCTTGGAGTTTTCAGCATGCTCATCGTCTTCAGTGGCCTGCCCGGCAGCGGCAAGACCACCATCGCCCGGGCCCTGGCCAGCCATCTGCGGGCCACCTATCTGCGCATCGACACTATCGAGCAGGCGTTGCGCAACGGCGGGTTGGCGGAGGTCGGCAAGGCCGGGTACGAAGTCGCCAATGCCCTGGCCCGCAGCAACCTCGCCCTGGGCAACCGGGTGGTGGCCGATTGCGTCAATCCGGTCGCCGAGAGCCGCCAGGCCTGGCAAGGCATAGCCAAGGCCGAGCAGAGTCCTTTGCTGAATGTCGAGGTGGTCTGCACCGACATCGCCGAGCATCGGCGCCGGGTGGAAAGCCGTGAGGCGGATGTGCCCGGCCTGCGTCCACCGAGCTGGCAGTCGGTGCTCGATCATGATTACCAGGCCTGGAGCAGCGAGCGCTTGAGGCTGGACAGCTCCCTGCTGTCGCCAGCCGGGGCGGTGCGGATCATCCTTGAACACCTGGACACCTTGTAGCACCTGACCCACCGCGGCGCCTGGATCGCCAGCAAGCTGGCTCCTACA
The DNA here is from genome assembly GCF_017349775.1 of Pseudomonas sp. GW460-12-10-14-TSB1. Lineage (NCBI taxonomy): Bacteria > Pseudomonadati > Pseudomonadota > Gammaproteobacteria > Pseudomonadales > Pseudomonadaceae > Pseudomonas > Pseudomonas sp. GW460-12-10-14-TSB1. The sequence continues at coordinate 24,877 of NZ_JACNAC010000041.1, read as the reverse complement.
CGTTTTGCGGTGTGGGCGAGTAGCTATTTATCCGCGAATCCCTGTAGGAGCGAGCTTGCTCGCGATGGCGGCGTGTCTGATTCACCTTGGTGCCTGCATCGCGAGCAAGCTGCGCTCCTACAGGTTCTGTGGTGGGGGTAGGGCGGCGATAAATCCTGGTTGATTGCACTGAATCAATAAAAAGTGGAATGAAGAGTTCGGTGGATAACTTCGGCGAACGTTATTCCTTCGGGCGCGAACCGTGCACAGTCGGAAATGCCCGGTTCAATCCTGTCCGACACTTTTACAAACTAGCGCTGGCGAAAAGCTGAAATTGCGCCAATAGTTGGCGCTATTGGGTGTTTCGTTCGCCGTTGGTGCGTTTTCCGGACCGCTAATGGTGCGCTGTTCTTTCTCTCGGCAGGCCGCGTCAACTCTTGCTTTGTGCAAAGCGATAACAGCTGCTTTGCCAAAAATCCCCTTGTCAGGGCAAAAAAACCTTCCTCGACAGTTTCTGCACTTTTTTCGTTCGCGCCAGTGTTGTGCAAAGCCGTTCAGGCGGCCTTCCAGATAAAACGTTTCAGCGTCAACAGGGAGTGGAGCCCCCTGGCTGAATGAAAAGTGTCGCCAAAGTGTCATTTTTCCACCCTTGGGGACTTTATTCGCGGGGAGACGGGATTTGGGCACAGCGATTGCTAAAGCAGATAGACAGCCTTTGAATTCCAACGAAGTGTGCTGTTGAAGTTTCGGAAAACTTTCAGTTTGAAAGTTCACATTAAAACGAAAAAGGAGGTGACGAGTTCCACAACCAATGGACGTCATCGCGGGCGATCCATTGCCGAAAATCCATACGGGAAGTTTCGCCAAACGACTGGCGTCAATAAGTGGGGTATTTCCGCCGGCATCGAGTGGAATATTCAGGCCGCACAATGAGGTGCTCAACAGAACAGTTTCTATCGCTCAGCGTAAGGCCCGATTTATTGAAACAGAGAGTTTAAATAAAAAGCCGTTTAAACCACGGCGAGGAGTTGGGGTATGTCCCGTGCTTTTTTTAACGAAATGTATGATGCCAGTGGTGGCTGCCGCCCACATTACCAGGAGTTCGCCCGCTGGCTGGCGGACACCCCAGTGGAGCTGCTGGACCAGCGTCGGCGCGAAGCCGACCTGCTGTTCCACCGCGCTGGCATCACCTTCACGTTGTACGGTGACGAGCAAGGCACTGAACGGCTGATTCCCTTCGACATCATCCCGCGCAGCATCAAGGCCAGCGAATGGCGGAACGTCGAGCGCGGCTGCATCCAGCGGGTCCAGGCATTGAACATGTTCCTGGCCGATATCTACCACGGGCAACGCATTCTCAAGGAGGGCATCATCCCGGCCGAGCAGGTGCTGGCCAACGAGGGTTACCAGGTGGCGATGCGCGGCCTGGACCTGCATCGCAATATCTATTCGCACATCTCCGGCGTCGACCTGGTGCGTGACGGCGACGGCAGCTACTACGTGCTGGAAGACAACCTGCGCACCCCCAGCGGCGTCAGCTACATGCTCGAAGACCGCAAGATGATGATGCGCCTGTTCCCCGAACTCTTCGCTGCGCAACGGGTGGCGCCCATTGACCACTACCCGAACCTGCTGCTCGATACCCTGAAAAGCTCCAGCCCGCTGGACAACCCGACGGTGGTGGTGCTGACCCCGGGGCGTTTCAACAGCGCCTATTTCGAGCATGCGTTCCTGGCCCGGGAGATGGGCGTGGAACTGGTGGAGGGCGCCGACCTGTTCGTGCGCGACGACCGCGTGTTCATGCGCACCACCTCCGGCGCCCAGGCGGTGGACGTGATCTACCGTCGCCTCGACGACGCCTTCCTCGACCCCTTGTCGTTCAACCCCGATTCCATGCTCGGCGTGCCCGGGCTGATCGCCGCCTACCGTTCCGGCAACGTGGTGCTGGCCAACGCGGTGGGCACCGGGGTGGCGGACGACAAGTCGATCTATCCCTATGTCGACGAGATGATCCGCTTCTACCTGAGCGAGGAACCGATCCTGAAGAACGTGCCGACCTGGCAATGCCGCAAACCCGAGGAGCTGTCCCACGTACTGGCCAACCTGCCGGACCTGGTGGTCAAGGAAACCCAGGGCTCCGGCGGCTACGGCATGCTGGTGGGGCCGGCGGCCACGGCGGCGGAGATCGAAGACTTCCGCGCCCGGCTCAAGGCCCGCCCGGAAGCCTATATCGCCCAACCCACCCTGTGCCTGTCGACCTGCCCGACCTTTGTCGAGAACGGCATTGCGCCGCGGCATATCGACTTGCGCCCGTTCGTCCTGTCGGGCAGCGAAACCCGCCTGGTACCGGGCGGCCTGACCCGCGTGGCATTGCGCGAAGGTTCGCTGGTGGTGAACTCGTCGCAGGGCGGCGGCACCAAAGACACCTGGGTCGTGGAGGATTGACCGATGCTTTCAAGAACCGCTGCAGACCTCTACTGGATGTCCCGTTACCTGGAGCGCGCCGAGAACCTGGCGCGCATGCTCGAAGTCAGTTATTCGCTGTCGCTGATGCCCCAGGCGGGGCGCAGTGACGGCCATGCCGAGCTGGCGATGTCGCTGCTGGCCGCCGGCACCCTGGACGACTACAACCAGCGTTATGGCGAGCTGAACAGCGAACGCATGCTGCACTTCTTCGCCCTCGACGAAACCAACCCCGGCAGCATCTATTGCTGCCTGCGGGCGGCGCGGACCAACGCCCATGCGGTGCGCGGGCGCATCACCGCCGACATGTGGGAAAACATCAACGCTACCTGGCTGGAGATGCGCAACATCGCCAAGAGCGGACTGGGGCGCTACGGCATCAGCCATTTCTGCGAATGGGTCAAGGAGCGCTCACACCTGTTCCGTGGCGCGACCTCGGGCACCATCATGCGCAACGATGCCTATTGCTTCATTCGCCTGGGCACCTTTATCGAGCGGGCCGACAACACCCTGCGCCTGCTGGATGCACGCTACGAAATGTTCGGCGAGGAATCGGAGGAGGTCAGCGACAACTCGGCCCGTGGCTACTACCAGTGGAGCGCCTTGCTCCGTGCCCTGTCCTCGTTCGAGGCGTTCAACGAGATCTACCGCAACGCGCCGGGGGCCGAGCAGGTGTCCGAGATGCTGCTGTTGCGCGCCGACGTACCGCGTTCGCTGCACGCCTGCGTCGAGGAACTGGACCAGATCCTCGCCAGCCTGCCGGGCAACAACGGCCGTCCGGCCCAGCGCCTGGCCGCCGAGCTGAACGCACGCCTGCGCTACACCGGGATCGACGAGATCCTCGCGTCGGGGCTGCACCTGTGGCTGAGCGATTTCATCGCGCAGATCCGTCACCTGGGGCAGACCGTCCACGAATCCTATCTGGAGGTTGTATGAAACTTTCCATACGCCACGACACTACCTACAGCTACGCCGATGAAGTCTGCACCAGCATCCAGTTCCTGCGCCTGACACCGCAGAACAGCGAGCGCCAGCAGATCCTCGAATGGCACCTGGAACTGCCGCGCCTGGTGCGCAGCCAGCTCGACCCCTACGGCAATATCCTGCACGTGCTGACCATGGACGAGCCCCATGGCGCCCTGGTCCTGAGCGCCTATGGCCAGGTGGAAATCGACCAGGCCCGGGAGGTGGAACACGACAGCCAGTCGCCGCTGCCGTTCCTGCGCAGCAGCCCGCTGACCAAGGCCGACGCCGCCCTCAGCGCCTTCGCCGCGCAGCACTGCGGCACCCGGCGTGACCGCGCGGCGCTGATCGAGTTGATGCATGCCCTGGCCGCGCACATGGTCTACAGCCCGGGCGCGACCACGGTGGACACCACCGCGGCCGAGGCTTTCGCCGGCCGGGTCGGGGTCTGCCAGGACCACACCCATGCGTTCCTGGCTTGCGCCCGCGGCCTGGGGATTCCCGCGCGTTATGTCTCCGGCTACCTGTGCACCGAAGACGAAAGCCACCTGGCCAGCCACGCCTGGGCCGAGGCCTGGATCGACGACGGCTGGTACAGCTTCGACGTGACCAACCGCCTGGCCCGGCCGGAACGGCACCTGAAACTGGCGGTCGGCCTCGACTACCTCGACGCCTGCCCGGTGCGCGGCATGCGTCGCGGTGGTGGCGCCGAGCACATGCTGGCGCGAGTCCAGGTGAACTCGATGTTCCAGGTCCAGCACCAGTAGCGGTCTTTCCCGCGATCGGGCATGCCGGCTCCGGCATGCCCACCTCTTGAGCCAGGGAGCCCTGTGGCCCCTGCGCTTTTCTCAGCGCCTTTCAGACTTATCCTAAAGACAGCCTTTTATCCCGGTCCCTAGCATGCGCCGCTCCGCAGGCCTGCAAAGCAGCAGGCAGGCGCGGGAAAGGAAAGCAATGTTCAAGGGCAAGTCATGAAGAAATACACCACGGTCTTAAGCCTCTTGCTGGCGATGACCGGTTGTACCAGCAGCAATAAAGACACCTCCGAGGCAAGGCTCACGGAGAAAGAGGGCTACGTCCTTTCGAAAGGCGAGAGGGCGGTGGCGAAGAACCACCGGATCCGTTTCCTGGTCCTGCACTACACCGCGCTCGATCAGGAGAAGTCCTTCGAAACGCTGACGCGATCGGAACTGGTCAGCGCCAACTACCTGATTCCCGACCGGCCGAAGACCCACAAGGGCCTGCTGGTGGCCCATCAGTTGGTCGACGATCACGACCGGGCCTGGCATGCGGGGGTGAGCCAATGGAAAAACCGCAGCAACCTGAATGACACCTCGCTCGGTATCGAGATCGTCAACGCCGGTTGGGACCAGGACACGGGGCAGCCCCTGGGCATGCCCTACGGCGAGCGTCAGACCGAACTGCTGATCAGCCTGGCGCGAGACCTGATCGAAAAGTACGACATCCAGCCGACGGACATTGTCGGCCACTCGGATATCGCGCCGGGGCGCAAGATCGACCCGGGGCCGTTCTTTCCCTGGAAACGCCTGGCCGAAGCCGGCGTCGGCGCCTGGCCGGACGAGCCCACCATCGGCGACTACCAGGCCCGTTTCAGCGTCACGCCACCGAGCATGATGCAGGTGACCAAGGCCCTGCAAACCTATGGCTACGGTTATCTGGACCAAGGCCTGGAGGCCGTGGTGAAGGCGTTCCAGATGCGCTTCAACCAGGAGCATGTCAGTGGGGTGGTCGATATCAAGACCGCAGCCATCCTGTTTGCCCTGATCGACAAATATCACGGCGTAGAAAAGGCCCGGGATATTCTCCAGCCTGCGGAAGCTGCCGCGCTCGGCTAGGGGCGGTCGGTTCCGCCTGTATGGCGCCCCTATAAAAAAGCCCGCCGATCACCGAGGTGAAAGGCGGGCTTTTTCATTGGGGCGGGGGTCAGGTCAGACCTTGACGATCCAGCCCGCTGGCGCTTCGATGTCGCCGGTCTGTACGCCGGTCAGCTCTTTGTAGAGCTTCTGGGTGATCGGGCCGACTTCTTTTTCGCTGTAGAACACGTGCAGCTTGTCCTGGTACTCGATGCCGCCGATCGGCGTGATCACCGCGGCGGTACCGCAGGCGCCGGCTTCCTTGAAGTCCGACAGCTTGTCGATCAGCACGTCGCCTTCGATCACTTCCAGGCCCAGGCGGGTCTTGGCCAGTTCGATCAGCGACAGGCGGGTGATGCCTGGCAGTACCGACGGCGACTTCGGCGTGACGAATTTGTCGTCGTGGGTGATGCCGAAGAAGTTGGCCGAACCGACTTCCTCGATCTTCGAGTGGGTCAAAGGGTCCAGGTAGATGCAGTCGGCGAAGTGCTTCTTCTTGGCTTCCGAACCTGGCATCAGGCTGGCGGCGTAGTTGCCACCGACCTTGGCCGCTCCGGTGCCTTGTGGCGCCGCGCGGTCGTAGCTGGAGATCAGGAAGTTGTGCGGGGTCAGGCCGCCCTTGAAGTAGGCGCCGACCGGAATGGCGAAGATCGAGAAGATGAACTCGGGGGCGGTGCGCACGCCGATGTTGTCACCCACGCCGATCACGAACGGGCGCAGGTACAGCGCGCCGCCGGTGCCGTAAGGCGGGATGAAGCGCTCGTTGGCGCGAACCACTTCCTGACAGGCGGCAACAAATTGCTCGGTGGACACCTGCGGCATCAGCAGGCGCGCGCAGCTGCGCTGCATGCGGGCGGCGTTCTGGTCCGGGCGGAACAGGTTGATCGAACCGTCCTTGCAGCGGTAGGCCTTCAGGCCTTCGAAGCACTGCTGGCCATAGTGAAGGGCGGTGGAGCCTTCGCTGATGTGCAGCACGTTATCTTCGGTCAGGGTGCCTTTGTCCCACTCGCTGTTACGCCAGTGCGACAGATAGCGCTTGTCTGTCTTGATGTAGTCAAAACCCAGCTTGTCCCAATTGATGCTTTCGTTACCCATGACACCCTCTATCGCTTAACAACCGTCGCAACGGCTCAAGGCTTCTGACGTTTTTTGGATGGGCACAACAATACTGCATTCCGGGGGGCCACCGCATCCCGGGCGATGGGAGGGGAAGCAAAAAAACTTAGCCTGCTCATGAACCCTCCTGTCGTCATGTGGATCGAGCCCCAAAGGCCGCGGCGAGCTGTTTCTGTAGGAGCGAAGCTTGCTCGCGATGGCGCCGGCACGGACGGCTCGATTTCCCCGCCGTGCTCATTGGCCCTATCGCGGGCAAGCCTCGTTCCTACAGACCCGGTGTTTACAGATGCAAGGCGTGGCCCAGGGCGCGCAATGCCGCTTCCTGCACCGCCTCGCCCAGGGTCGGATGGGCGTGGATGGTGCCGGCGATATCTTCCAGGCGTGCGCCCATTTCCAGGGACTGGCCGAAAGCCGTGGACAGCTCGGACACGCCGACGCCCACCGCCTGCCAGCCAACAATCAGGTGATTGTCACGGCGTGCCACCACCCGCACGAAACCGTTTTTCGATTCCAGGGTCATGGCGCGGCCGTTGGCGGCGAACGGGAAGCTCGACACGATGCAATCCAGGCCGGCGGCCTTGGCCTCGTCCGGGGTCTTGCCGACCACCACCAGTTCCGGGTCGGTGAAGCACACCGCGGCAATGGCTGTCGGGTTGAACTCCCGGTGCTGGCCGGCGATCAGCTCGGCGACCATCTCGCCCTGGGCCATGGCCCGGTGCGCGAGCATCGGTTCGCCGGCGAGGTCGCCGATGGCCCAGACATTGCGCATGCTGGTCTGGCAACGCTGGTCGATGCGGATGGCCGAGCCGTTCATGTCCAGGTTCAGCGCTTCGAGGTTCCAGCCCTGGGTGTTCGGCTTGCGGCCGACCGCCACCAGCACCTGGTCGGTTTCCAGCTTCAGGCTGTCGCCGTTCGGGTCGCGCACTTGCAGGCTGTGGGTCGCGGCATCGAAGCCTTCGACGCTGTGCTTGAGGTAGAGCTTGATCCCCAGTTGTTTCACCGATTCGAGCACCGGTTGGGTCAGCTCGGCGTCATAGGCCGGCAGGATGCGCTCCTGGGCCTCGACCACGCTGACTTCGGCGCCGAGCTTGCGGTAGGCGATGCCCAGCTCCAGGCCGATATAACCGCCACCGACCACGATCAAGCGCTTGGGCAGGGCCTTGGGCGCCAGGGCTTCGGTGGAGGAGATGATCGGCCCGCCAATCGGCAGCATCGGCAGGTTGACGCTTTTCGAACCGCTGGCCAGCAGCAGGTGCTCGCACTGGATGCGGGTGTCGGCGCCTTCGATTTCCACGGTCTTGCCGTCGATGACCTTGGCCCAGCCATGGATCACCTGGACCTTGTGCTTTCTCAGCAGGGCGGCGACGCCGGTGGTCAGGCGGTCGACGATGCCGTCTTTCCATTCCACGCTCTTGCCGATGTCCAGGGTCGGCGCCGAGACATTGATGCCCAGGGCCGAGCCCTGGCTGTGATGGCGGGTCTGCTGGAATTGTTCGGCGACATGGATCAGCGCCTTGGACGGGATGCAGCCGATGTTCAGGCAGGTACCGCCCAATGCCTGGCCTTCCACCAGAATGGTCGAGATGCCCAGCTGGCCGGCGCGGATCGCCGCCACATAACCGCCAGGGCCACCGCCGATGATCAGCAAGGTAGTGTTCAGAGTTTGTTGCATGAGTTACTCCAGAAACAGACTGGCGGGTTGTTCGAGCAGGCCGCGAATGGCCTGGATGAAGAGCGCCGCGTCCATGCCGTCGACCACCCGGTGATCGAAGGAGCTGGAGAGGTTCATCATCTTGCGGACCACGATCTGGCCTTTGATCACCATCGGCCGTTCGACGATCTTGTTCACCCCGACGATCGCCACTTCCGGCAGGTTCAGCACCGGCGTGCTGACGATGCCGCCCAGGGCGCCGAGGCTGGTCAGGGTGATGGTCGAGCCGGACAGTTCGTCGCGGGCCGCCTTGCCGCTGCGCGCGGCTGTAGCCAGGCGTGAGATTTCCGCGGCGCTGTCCCACAGGCTGCGGGCTTCGGCGTGCTTGACCACCGGCACCATCAGGCCGACGTCGCTTTGCGTGGCCACCCCGACATGCACCGCGCCATGGCGGGTGATGACCTGGGCTTCGTCGTCGTAACGCGCGTTGATCTGCGGGAAGTCACGCAGGGCCACGACCAGGGCCCGCACCAGGAACGGCAGTAGGGTCAGCTTGCCGCGGGTGGCGCCGTGTTTTTCATTGAGGTGCGCGCGCAGTTCTTCCACGGCGGTGACGTCGATTTCCTCGACATAACTGAAGTGGGCGGCACGCTGGGTGGCTTCCTGCATGCGCTGGGCGATCTTGCGGCGCATGCCGATCACCGGGATCTGCTCTTCGTCGTGACGCTGGGCATAACCGGACGGCGCCGAGCCGCTGCGTGCGCTCTGGGTGCCCTGGGCCAGGTAGGCGTCCAGGTCTTCGTGGAGGATGCGTCCGGCCGGGCCGCTGCCCTGCACCAGGCGCAGCTGGATGCCCAGGTCCAGCGCATGCTTGCGCACGGCCGGGGAGGCCAGCGGGCGCTCGTCGGCGTCGCGGGCCACCGGCGCTTGTGGCGCGGGGTGGCACGCGGCGACGGGTTTGCTTTCCAGCACTGGCGCGGCTTCGACCTTGGGTGCCACCACCAGCGGTGCTGCTTCTTTAATAGGGGCAGGTTCCTTGACCAGCTGATCGGACGCCTTGAGGTTGCCGGCGCCTTCGACCTCGATGCTGATCAATATACTGCCCACCGCCATCACTTCGCCGGGCTGGCCGCCCAGGGAGATGACCTTGCCGTGCACCGGGGAGGGGATATCCACCATGGCCTTGTCGGTCATGACGTCGGCCAGCACCTGGTCCTCGACCACCAGGTCGCCGACCTTGACGTGCCACTGCGCCAGTTCTACTTCTGCGATGCCTTCGCCGATGTCCGGCATCTTGATAACGTGCGTGCCCATTCAGACCTCCATGACCCGTTGCAAAGCCGCGCCCACTCGGGACGGGCCAGGGAAATACGCCCACTCCTGCGCGTGCGGGTAGGGGGTGTCCCAGCCGGTCACGCGTTCGATAGGCGCTTCCAGGTGGTGGAAGCAGTGTTCTTGCACCAGCGACACCAGCTCGGCGCCGAACCCGCAGGTGCGGGTGGCTTCGTGGACCACCACGCAGCGGCCGGTCTTCTTCACCGACTTGACGATGGTCTCCAGGTCCAGCGGCCACAGGCTGCGCAGGTCGATGACCTCGGCGTCGATCCCGGTTTCCTCGGCGGCCACTTGCGAGACATACACCGTGGTGCCGTAGGTCAGCACGGTGACGTCCTTGCCCGGGCGAGCGATGGCAGCGACGTCCAGCGGCACCTTGTAGTAGCCGTCCGGCACCTGGGCCGACGGGTGTTTCGACCAGGGGGTTACCGGGCGGTCGTGGTGGCCGTCGAACGGGCCGTTGTACAGGCGCTTGGGCTCGAGGAAGATCACCGGGTCATCGTTTTCGATGGAGGCGATCAGCAGGCCCTTGGCGTCGTAGGGATTGGACGGCATCACGGTGCGCAGGCCGCAGACCTGGGTGAACACCGCCTCGATGCTCTGGCTGTGGGTCTGGCCGCCGTAGATGCCGCCGCCGCAGGGCATGCGCATGGTCAGCGGCGCGGTGAACTGGCCGGCGGAGCGATAACGCAGGCGCGCCGCTTCGGAAATGATCTGGTCCGTGGCCGGGTAGACGTAGTCGGCGAACTGGATTTCTGCCACCGGGCGCAGGCCGTAGGCGCCCATGCCGACGGCGACGCCGACGATGCCGCTTTCCGAGATCGGGGCGTCGAACACCCGCGAGGTGCCGTACTTGGTCTGCAGGCCCTCGGTGCAACGGAACACGCCGCCGAAATAACCGACGTCCTGGCCGAACACCACCACGTTGTCGTCACGCTCTAGCATCACATCCATGGCCGAGCGCAGGGCCTGGATCATGGTCATGGTGGTCGTGGTCATGGCGGTTTCCAACTGGATATTGTTGTTGTGGTCGTTCATGTCAGATTCCCAGTTGCTGGCGTTGGCGCTTGAGGTGCTCGGGCATTTCCTTGTACACGTCCTCGAACATGGTCGCGGCGCTGGGGATCTGCCCGCCGGCGAGGGTGCCGTACTGCTCGGCCTGTTTCTGCGCGGCGATGACTTCGGCTTCCAGTTCGGCGCTGACCGCGGCGTGTTCCTCTTCGGACCACTGGCCGATCTTGATCAGGTGCTGCTTGAGGCGGGCGATCGGGTCGCCGAGGGGGAAGTGGCTCCAGTCGTCGGCCGGGCGATACTTGGACGGGTCGTCGGAAGTGGAGTGCGGGCCGGCGCGGTAGGTGACCCATTCGATCAGGGTCGGGCCGAGGTTGCGCCGGGCGCGTTCGGCGGCCCAGCGGGACGCGGCGTAGACCGCGATGAAGTCGTTGCCGTCCACCCGCAGCGAGGCGATGCCGCAACCCACGCCGCGTCCGGCGAAGGTGGTGGCTTCACCGCCGGCGATGGCCTGGAAGGTGGAGATCGCCCACTGGTTGTTGACCACGTTGAGGATCACCGGCGCGCGGTACACGTGGGCGAAGGTCAGGGCGGTGTGGAAGTCCGACTCGGCGGTGGCGCCGTCGCCGATCCAGGCCGAGGCGATCTTGGTATCGCCCTTGATCGCCGAGGCCATGCCCCAGCCCACGCCCTGCACGAACTGGGTGGCCAGGTTGCCGGAGATGGTGAAGAAACCGGCTTCTTTCACCGAGTACATGATCGGCAACTGGCGCCCCTTGAGCGGATCGCGCTCGTTGGACAACAGCTGGCAGATCATGTCCACCAGCGGCACGTCGCGGGCCATCAGGATGCTTTGCTGGCGGTAGGTGGGGAAGCACATGTCGTCGATGTTCAACGCCAGGGCCTGGGCGCTGCCGATGGCTTCCTCGCCGAGGCTCTGCATGTAGAACGACATCTTCTTCTGGCGCTGGGCGACCACCATGCGGTTGTCGAAGATCCGCGTCTTGAGCATGGCGCGCATGCCCTGGCGCAGCACCTCGCTGGGCACCTCTTCGGCCCATTCGCCCAGGGCATTGCCCTGGTCGTCGAGCACGCGAATCAGGCCACGGGCCAGGTCGGCGGTGTCAGCGGGTTCTACATCGATTGGGGGTTTGCGCACCGTGCCAGCGTCGGTCAGACGCAGGTAGGAGAAGTCGGTTTTGCAACCGGGACGGCCTGAGGGTTCGGGCACGTGCAGGCGCAGCGGTTCGTACGCTTGGGTCATGGCTTGTCTACGCTCGATCTTGTGAATTTCTTGTAGTGGGCGCGCTTAGCTGACAGTCATTCTTTGGGTAAAAGAAATCTTGTCCTACAACAATCATAGGCCGGGCCAAGGAGAATATTTATCTCTGTTTCGTTGCGCTAAAGATGATTTGCAGATAAAAAAACTGCATAAACATAAAAAACAGGTTGATTTGTCTCATGCGCAAACTGGACCGTACCGACATCGGCATTCTCAACAGCCTCCAGGAGAATGCTCGCATCACCAACGCCGACCTCGCCCGTTCGGTGAACCTTTCGCCCACCCCGTGTTTCAACCGCGTGCGCGCCATGGAGGAGTTGGGGCTGATCCGCGAGCAGGTGACCCTGCTGGATGCCGACCTGCTGGGGCTGCACGTCAATGTGTTCATTCACGTCAGCCTGGAGAAGCAGGTGGAAGAGGCGCTGCAGCATTTCGAAGAGGCGATCGCCGACCGTCCGGAAGTCATGGAGTGCTACCTGATGGCGGGCGATCCGGACTACTTGATCCGCGTGCTGGTGCCGACCATCCAGGCCTTGGAGCGCTTCATGATGGACTTCCTGACCAAGGTGCCCGGCGTGGCCAACATCCGTTCCAGCTTCGCCCTCAAGCAGGTGCGCTACAAGACTGCGCTGCCGTTGCCGGCCAATGGGTTGACGCTGGGGAATTGAGCTTCATTGAAGGCGTGCAGGGCAGGACCGGCCTCATCGCGGGCAATCGAGCGTCGACCGGCCGCTCCTACAGAAGCACGCGATCTTCTTCTGTAGGAGCGAGGCTTGCCCGCGATAACCATCGACGGGCCGCCGCCGCTCGCGGATCGACCCACCGACCACCCGCCCAACGCATAACGCCTCAGTCGTTATACGCCGTCTCGCTGTTATCGATCAGCGGGTTGTTCTCCGTCAGCACGATCTGCGCGATCCGGTCCTTGCGCATAAAGCTGACCTTCGGGTGGGACTGGGCGTAGCGGATAAAACGCTCCACCGCTTCGACCATCGCCGGCGTGCCGCCGATACGGTCGTGCAAGCTCACCGACATCATCCGCCGCCGGCTCGCGCCTTCGGCGTACAGGCGATCGAACTCCAGCACCAACTGCTGATAGAACTGCTCGGCGGAGAAGTGCCGGCCCTCGATCAGCACGATGTCGTTGTTGCGCAGGGTGTAGGGCACCACGGCGAATTTCTTGCCGCGCACCAGGGTGACAAAAGGTTCGTCACGGCTGACGTCATCGATGTGGTAGGTGAAATTCAGCTCCTGCAACACCTTCAGGGTGTTGGGGCTGCGCCGCAGCCAGTTGGCGTTGTAGCCGACCGAGCGCTGGCCGGTGAGCTTCCGCACCGCGTCCACGCCATCGCCGATGAATTGTTTTTCCTGGGCGTAGCTCATGTTGTAAGAGTCGGCCCAACGCATGCCGTGGGCCGCCACCTCATGGCCGCGCTCGGCGATGGCCTTGACCAGCTCCGGGTGTTTCAGCGCGGCTTCACCGACCACATGGGAAGTGACCTTGATGCCGGTGCGGTCCCATAGGTCGAGCAGGCGCCACAGGCCTTCCTTGTGGCCGTAGTCGAACCAGGTGTTGGCCGGCAGGTCGGGGTAGCCCTTGGGCAGCGGGCTTGCGGAAAACGGGCTTTCGGCGCCCTCCGGCTGGCCGCCGGTCTCGAACTGCATGGAAAACGACAGCACCAGTTGCGAGCCGTCCGGCCAAGGGCGCTCCTGGGCGAACGCCAGGGCCGGCGCCAGCAGGCTGAGGGCGAGCAGGCGCTTGAACCAGCGCGAGTTTTTGTGGGGGGACATGGTGGCACTCCTTGAGGAAAAAGTGCCCATAGGCTGGCATCAGGTTTTTGCTTGAAAAATCCCCTCGAAACCAGATCACCTTTAAAGAAAATTTACCAATCGAGCACGGGATTGCCTGGACTGGCCTAATCGCGGGCAATCGAGCGTCGACCGGCCGCTCCTACAGAAGCGATGCGCACTCCGTAGGAGCGAGGCTTGCCCGCGATAGGGCCCTCCCAGACGCCGCCCATCTTAGAGCGTTCCGCTGAACACCCGCTCCACCACACCGGCCAGCCGCACCTTGCCCTGACCGTCCCAACTGACGGTGACCGGGCCACCGTCGCACAGCACTCGGACCGGGCTGTCCAGCAAGCCGCGGCGTATGCCGTTGACCGCCGCGCCGCAGGAGCACGAGCCGGAACCCAAAGGAATGGCGCCGTTGCGTTCCCAGATGCGCAGGCGAATGGTCTGGCGGTCGATGACCTGGACGAAATGCACATTGGTCTTCTGTGGGAACAGCGGATGCGCCTCGATCTGCGGGCCCAGGGTCGCCACATCGATGGCTTGCAGGTCCTCGACGAAAAAGGTGCAGTGCGGGTTGCCCATGCTGCACGCCGCCGGCTCGCCGGGCAGGGGCAGGGCCAGGCTGTCGAGCGCCGTCGCCAGCGGAATCTCCTGCCAGGCGAACTGCGGCATACCCATCTCCACCGACACCGACTGATCGTCCAGGCGCATGCAGTGCTGGATGCCGCGGACGGTTTTCACCCGCACCGAGTTTTCGCCGCTTTCGCGCATCAGCAGGTCGGCCGCGCCCCGGGTCGCGCTGCCACAGGTGCTCAGGCTGGAACCATCGGCATTCCAGAAGGTCAGTTGCGCCGCCGTCTCGGGGCAATGGCTGAGCACCACCAGCTGATTGAAACCCACGCCACGATGGCGGTCGCCCAGGGATCTGGCCAGCTCCTCGGTGATCGGGTTGTCGCGCCCACGGGCATCGACCAGCATGAAGTCGTCGCCATTGGCATGCAGCTTCTGAAAGGACAGGGGCATTGCGGGGCTCCGCGGGAGGCACAGGTGACGGCCGATTCTAGGGGGCGCGCAGCGGCAATGATAGGCAGGGCCTGTGGCGGATTTGCGTCAGCGCCACGGGTATTTCGTCCGGCGGCCGGCAGTGGGGTGAAAAAATCCTCCGCGGCGTGATTGGCTTTGCATAAAGTTCGTCAATCGAGCCCGGCAGTTTGCCTGGATCCCAAGGTTTTCCGGCACACTGCCGGGCACCCCGGAACAACTCTGGATCGTCCGCCACTCGGGCGGACATGGAACAAGGTCAGCGAATGGCAAGGTCAATGAATGGATAGCTACGCCCCGCGCAACTGGCAACCCCACGAAAAGCCCAGCTTGCCCGGCTCCCCCTCGACGCCGCTGCACCCCAGCCACAAGCGCCTGGCCTATGCCCTGGTCGGTCTACTGGTGGCGATCACCGGCGGCCTCGGCAACTCCCTGGTGGTCGCCAACCTGCAGTATCTGCAAGGGGCGCTGGGCGCGACCACGGCGGAAATGGCCTGGCTGCCGGCGGCCTACGTGATGACCAACGTGTCGATGAACCTGCTGCTGGTGAAGTTTCGCCAGCAGTTCGGCCTGCGTGCCTTTACCGAAGTGTTCCTGGTGCTCTATGCGCTGGTGACCTTCGGCCACCTGTTCGTCAACGACCTGAGTTCGGCTATCGCCGTGCGCGCGGCCCACGGCATGGTCGGCGCGGCCCTGAGTTCCCTGGGCCTGTACTACATGGTCCAGGCGTTCCCGGCCAAGTGGCGGATGAAGGCCCTGGTGCTCGGGTTGGGCGCCTCGCAACTGGCCTTGCCCCTGGCCCGGCTGTTTTCCGAAGACCTGCTGCAGATCGCCGAATGGCGCGGCCTGTACCTGTTCGAGCTGGGGCTGGCGCTGGCCTCCCTGGGCTGCGTGTTCCTGCTCAAGCTGCCGCCCGGCGACCGTTTCCGCACCTTCGAGAAACTCGACTTCCTGACCTTCGCCATCCTCGCCAGCGGCGTCGCGCTGCTGTGCGCGGTACTGTCCCTGGGGCGCATCGACTGGTGGCTGGAGGCGCCGTGGATCGGTATCGCTTCGGCCGGCTCCATCGTGCTGATCCTCGCCGGCCTGGCCATCGAACATAACCGCAGCAACCCGATGCTGATGACTCGCTGGCTGGGCAGCGGGGCGGCGATCCGCCTGGCCCTGGCAGTGATCCTGATCCGCATGGTGCTGTCCGAGCAGTCCACCGGCGCCGTGGGCTTTCTCCAGGCGCTGAACATGAGCAGCCAGCAGATGCGCCTGCTGTATGGGGTGATGCTGCTGGGCAGTATCGCGGGTCTCGCCACCAGTGCCCTGACCATCAACCCGGCGCACCTGCTGATGCCGCTGGTCATCTCCCTGGCGCTGATGGCCGTGGGTTCGGTGATGGACAGCTTCTCCAGTAACCTCACGCGCCCGGCCAACATGTATTTCAGCCAGTTCCTGCTGGCCTTCGGCGGGACCTTCTTTCTCGGCCCGACCATGGTCCTGGGCACGCGCAACGTGCTGACCAACCCGCGCAACCTGGTGAGCTTCTCGGTGCTGTTCGGCATCTGCCAGAACCTCGGCGGGCTGATCGGCTCGGCGCTGCTGGGGACCTTCCAGATCGTCCGCGAGAAATACCATTCCAGCCATATCGTCGAGCAACTGGTGATGATGGACCCGCGGGTGCTGGGCCGGGTGCAGAGCGGCGGGGCGGCGGTCGGCAGGGTGATCGCCGACCCGCAGGCCCGCGAGCTGCAAGGCATCCGCAGCCTGGCCAGCGCCGCCACCCGCGAAGCCAACGTGCTGGCCTACAACGATGTGTTCATGCTGATCGCGGTGATCGCCGTGCTGACCATGATCTGGATCTTCATTCGCAGCCTGTGGCTGATGAGCACGACCAAGGCGGTCGCGCCCGCAACCTCAACCCCAGCCACGACTCCCGTCCAACCCAGCGGTGCCATTTCTTCATGACCGAACCGACCATCACCACCACCAACGCCATTGCCTCGACGCCGGAAGGCAGCGCGCCGCCCTCGATGCCGATCACCGAGCCGCGTTCGCTGCGGGTGCGAATCATCTCGTCCCTGGGGTTCGCCGCGATCGCCATCAGCGGCGTGCTGGTCGTGCTCTATGCCTGGCAGTTGCCGCCGTTCAGCAGCGCCATCGAAAGCACCGAGAACGCCCTGATGCGGGGCCAGGTGACGATCATCGGGCCGCAGCTCAGCGGTTATGTGTTCGAGGTGCCGGTGCAGGACTTCCAGTTCGTCAAGGCCGGCGACCTGCTGGTGCGCCTCGACGACCGCATCTACAAGCAGCGCCTGGAGCAGTCCCTGGCCCAGCTGGCGTCGCAGAAGGCGGCCCTGGCCAATGTGGTGCAGCAACGCAACAGCGCCGAAGCCACCATCAAGCTGCGCCAGGCGGCGCTGGCCGACAGCCAGGCCCAGGCGCGCAAGAGTGCCGCCGACCTGCGGCGCAACCAGGAGCTGATCGACGACGGTTCGGTGTCCCAGCGTGACCTGGACGTGACCCGCGCCGCCAACGCCCAGACCCTCGCCGCGGTGGCCCAGGCCCAGGCGCAGCTGGACATTGCCCGCCAGGACCTGCAGACGGTGATCGTCAATCGCGGCTCGCTGGAGGCCGCGGTGGCCAACGCCGAGGCGGCGGTGCAACTGGCGCGGATCGACCTGTCCAATACCCGGGTCACCGCGCCGCGGGATGGCCAGCTGGGGCAGATCGGCGTGCGCCTGGGGGCTTACGTCAACTCCGGGGCGCAGCTGATGTCGCTGGTGCCGAACCAGCTCTGGGTGATCGCCAACATGAAGGAAACCCAGATGGACAACATCCGCGTCGGCCAGCCCGCGAGCTTCACCGTCGATGCGCTCAACCACCGCAAATTCCACGGCCATGTGCAGCGCATCTCGCCGGCCACCGGCTCGGAGTTCGCGTTGTTGCAGGCCGACAACGCCACCGGCAACTTCGTCAAGATCGCCCAGCGGATACCGGTGCGCATCACCGTCGACCCCGACCAGGCAGAAAGCGAGCGCCTGCGCCCGGGGATGTCGGTGGTGGTGAGTATCGATACGGCTGGGAAGGGGGATGAGCACATCGAGTGATGTGCTCCCCTTGTAGGAGCGAGGCTTGCCCGCGATGAGGCCCGCCCGGCCAATACAGATCCGGAGCTGGCGTCAGATTCAAGATCCTATCGCGGGCAAGCCTCGCTCCTACAGATGCGCTCAGGCGGCGATCAGTGGCGGCAGGGTGCCGAGCAGGGACACGGCCGCCACCGCGGCGATCCCCAGCAACCATTCCAGCAGCACGCTACGGCGCAGGGTGCCCAGGCGTTGCTGGCAGTCCTCGATCCGCAGGCGGTTGAACAGGGCCAGGGCGAACATGCCGCACACCAGCAGCACCTTGATCAGCAGGATCAGGGCAAAGCCGGACAGCAGCGGCGTCGGCCACAACTGCCCGGTCAGGACCCGCACATTGATCAGCCCGCTGAGGGTCAACCCGGCCACCAGCCCATAACCGACCCCACTGAAACGCCGCAACAGCTGGCCCAGCGGCAGGCCGTCCGCTTGCCGCAGAATCATCAGCAGCACCAGCAAACCGCCGAGCCACAGGCTGACGCAGCCCAGGTGGACGATCTGGTTGAGGATCAGCAACCGACCGCCGAGGCCGTCGAGCATGGCGCCGTGGCCCACGGGGGCGAGGGTGGCCAGCAGCAGGGCGGCGAGGATCAGCCGTAGCGTCAGCCACTCACTCAGGCGAGTCAGCAGCAACACCACCAGCGCGCCATTGAGCAGCAGATGCCAGCTCCATACCTGGCCAAAAAAGGTGTTGCACAGCACCAGCTGCAAGGTCGCCGGATCCAGGGCCGCGGCGCCGCTGCCGGCCATGCTGGCGGTGATCAGCAGCAACCAGCAGACGCCCGTGGCCAGGGCGATCCCGGCCAGCCAGCGGCCGAGTCGGGTCAGGTTGCGATCCAGTGCGGCAAAGGGCTCGCGCCCCAACAGCAGGGGCCTGAACACCCAGGCCCCGAACAGCAGCAGGACTGCCGCGAAATGCACGAAGCGGCAGAGCACCAACAGGGTCGACATCGGTTACTGGCCGACCTTGAAGCTGTAGCTGCCTTCGCTCGTGTGGGTATCGACCGACACCGCGTGCCACTCGACCTTGTAGGCGCCCGCCGCCAGCGGCGCCGCCGGAGTCACGATCAGGGTCTTTTTGTCCGCGCCTTCGGTGGCCAGGGCTTTGACGGCGACCGCCGCGCCATCCTTGCTCAGGCTGACTTTGGTGAAGGTCGCCTCGACGCCTTCGGAGAACACCAGGCGCAGTTCGCTCGGCGCGCTCACCGTGCTGTCGGCGGCCGGGACCTGGCTTTGCAGGTGAGCATGGGCGAAGGCCGAGGAAGCGGCGACGAGAGAGGCCAGCAGGGCGCTGGCGGTCAGGAGTTTTTTCAGCATGGGAAATACCTGTTCAATGAGTGTCGGGTAGTCGCTGTGCCGATGAGTATAAGGACCACGGCAGGGTCGCTGGATGAAACATCGGCGCGCTGTTCAAGGGGTTTTCAGGCGCATATGAATGATCGGGAACGGCCGACCCTGGCCATCGGTTTCCGAGCGGCCGATGTCTTCGAAACCGTAGTGCCGATAAAAACCATGGGCCTGGGGGTTCTGTTCGTTGACGTCGACACTGAGCCGTGGATGGCGGCTGCGCACGTGGTCCAGCAGTTGTCGGCCGACTCCCTGGCCACGGCGGGCCGGTTCGATAAACAGCATTTCCACCTTTTCGCCGGCGCTGGCGATAAAGCCGGCCGGGGTGCCGTCGTCATCCACCAGCAGCCAGACCTCGAGGGCCGGCAGGTAGGTGTCGCGCACCAGGGGGTAGAGCAGTTGGATATCGTCTTCGCTAATAACGTCGTGGGTGGCCCGCACCGAGCGGTCCCACAGGGCGGCTAGCTGCGGATCGTCCGCGGGCCAGCGTTTTCGAATGTGCATGAGCATGATCCATGGCGGCGTTGCAGGATGGCCGAAACCCTCAGGGTTCGGCGGCGAAAGTCCTGCCTGCATGTCCGTGTCGCGAATCAACGCCTGGACGGAACACTTCAGGTGCCTGGGAATAAGGCGGGAAGGATCCTAACCAATCGTTTTGGCCGGGGAAAGCCAGGTACAGGAAGTTTCGTTTTTGTACGAGGGCCAATGGTAGTCTTGCAGCAGACTGTTTGCAGGGAGCCCATATGGGCAATCACAAGATCGAGATCCGTCGCAGCAACGTCGAGAAGATCCTCCTGGCGGCGGAAAAGGTGTTCGCCGAAAAAGGCTTCAGCGGCACCGCCATGGCCGATATCGCCGCCGAGGTGCAATTGCCGCGCTCCAACCTGCATTACTACTTCAGCACCAAGAGCGAGCTGTACAGTGCGGTGCTGCTGGAGCTGCTGGAGCTGTGGAAGCAGGACGCCCTGTGCTTCGAGATGTTCGACGACCCGCGGGTGGTGCTCAGCAGCTACATCCGCGCCAAGATGAACCATTCTCGCAGCCGGCCCTATGGCTCGAAAGTCTGGGCCAACGAAATCATCCACGGCGCGCCGACCCTGGGCGAGGCTCTGGACGCCAGCCTGTACGACTGGGCGAAGATGAAGGAAGCGAAGATCCGCCAGTGGGTCGAAGACCAACGCATCCTGCCGGTGGAGCCGTCGAGCCTGCTGTACATGATCTGGGCCTCGACCCAGCACTACGCCGACTTCGATCACCAGATCATGATCATCAACGAGCACCAGCCGCTGTCGGACATGCAGTTCGAAAAGGCGGTGCAGACCGTGACCAGCGTGATTTTGCGCGGGATTGGGTTGGAGCCCTAGGCGTCCCTGATATCGCTATCGCGGGCAAGCCTCGCCCCTACAGAAGAAGACCGCACGCTTCTGTAGGAGCGTGGCTTGCCCGCGATGACGTCAGTCCAGTCAATGAGTGTTATCCGGCGAATCCTCTAACCATCCAGTCACACCGCCTCGCGATACGGATTGCGCGGATCATGCTGCCAGTCGAGGAACGGCTTGCCGGTGTCCTGGGGCACCATCTCGATGCAGTCCTGTACCGGGCAGGTGATCTGGCACAGGTTGCAGCCCACGCATTCGGCGTCGATCACCTCGTACTTATGCGTGCCGTCGGCCTGCCTGAGGCTGGCGATGGCCTGGTGCGAGGTGTCTTCGCAGGCGATATGGCAGCGGCCGCAGCCGATGCAGGCGTCCTGGTCGATCTTGGCGATCACCTGATAGTTGATATCCAGGTACTTCCAGTCGGTGGTGTTGCCCACGGCCTTGCCGGAAAACTGCTGCAGGCTGCTGTAGCCCTGGCTGTCCATCCACCGCGACAGGCCGTCCTTCATCTCCTCGACAATACGGAAACCATGAAGCATCGCCGCCGTGCACACCTGCACCGCGCCGCAGCCCAGGGCGACGAATTCCGCGGCGTCGCGCCAGCTGCCGATGCCGCCGATACCGCAGATCGGCAGGCCCTGGGTCTGCGGGTCGCGGGCGATCTCGGCCACCATGTTCAGTGCGATCGGCTTGACCGCCGAGCCGCAGTAGCCGCCGTGGGTGCTCTGGCTGCCGACCATGGGGTTGGCGACCATGCGCTCCAGATCGACGCTGGTGATCGAGTTGATGGTGTTGATCAGCGACACCGCGTCGGCGCCGCCGCGGTGGGCCGCGCGGGCGGCCATGCGGATGTCGGTGATGTTCGGCGTCAGCTTGACGATCACCGGCAGCGAGCAATAAGTCTTGCACCAGCGGGTGACCTGTTCCACGTACTCCGGCACCTGGCCGACCGCCGCGCCCATGCCGCGCTCCGGCATGCCGTGGGGGCAGCCGAAGTTCAGCTCGATGCCGTCGGCGCCGGTGGCTTCCACCAGCGGCAGGATGTTTTTCCACGACTCCTCGACGCAGGGCACCATCAGCGACACGATCAGCGCGCGGTCCGGCCAGTCCTTCTTGACCTGGGTGATTTCCTTGAGGTTGATCTCCAGGGAACGGTCGGTGATCAGTTCGATATTGTTGATGCCCAGCACTTCGCGGTTGGCGCCGAAGTGCGCCGAGTAGCGTGACGACACGTTGACCGCCGCCGGGTCCTCGCCCAGGGTTTTCCAGACCACACCGCCCCAGCCGGCCTCGAAGGCGCGGACCACGTTGTAGGCCTTGTCGGTGGGCGGCGCGGAGGCCAGCCAGAACGGGTTGGGGGCCTTGATACCGGCGAACACAATCGAGAGATCGGCCATTTACGCAGCCTCCACGTTGAGCATGAGTTGGGCATGCATGGCTTCGGCGGCCCGCTTGCCGTGTTGCACCGCCTGGACGGTGAGGTCCTGGCCGAGGCTGACGCAGTCGCCGCCGGCATACACCCCGGGGATGCTGGTGCGCAGTTGTTCGTCGACCTCGATGCGCTCGCCGGCGCGCTTGAGCTCGCGAGCCAGTGGGTCGCCCAGCGCGGCGCCGTCGAACGCCTGGCCGATGGCCTTGAAGATCGCGTCGGCGGCCAGCTCGAAGGTTTCCCCGGTGGTTTGCAGGCGGCCTTCCACCAGGCGGGTGCGGGCGAAGCGCATGCCGCGCACCTGGCCCTGGGCATCCAGCAACACTTCCTCAGGCGCGGCCCAGGTCAGCAGGCGCACCTGATTGGCCTTGGCGATGTCCTGTTCGTGTTTGGTCGCGCCCATGTCCTCGACGCCGCGGCGGTATACCAGGTTCACATCGCGGGCGCCGAGGCGGGCCATCTGCACCGCCATGTCGATCGCCGTGTTGCCGGCGCCGAGGACGATGCAGTGGTCGGCCAGGGGCAACTGAGTGAGGTCATTGGCCTGGCGCAGCTCACGAATGTACTCAGTGGCAGCCAGCAGGCCGGGGGCGTCCTCATGGGGCAGGCCCAGCTGTTTGCTGGCGGCCAGGCCGAGGCCGAGGAACACCGCGTCGAACTGCTGGTGCAGTTCGGTGAGGCTCAGGTTGTCGCCGAGTTTCTGCCCGTGGCGGATCTCGATACCGCCGATTTGCAACAGGAAATCCAGCTCCTTCTGGGCGAAGTCGTCCACCAGTTTGTACTTGGCGATCCCGTATTCATTGAGGCCGCCGGCTTTTTCCCTGGCCTCGAAAATCACCACCTCATGGCCGTGCATGGCGCAGCGGTGGGCGCACGATAGCCCCGCCGGCCCGGCGCCGACCACGGCGATGCGCTTGCCGGTGGCGGCAGCGCGCTGGAACGGATGCTGGCTGAAGTGCGCGTTGTCCACCGCGTAACGCTGCAACAGGCCGATCAGCACCGGCGCACATTCCTGGGCGTTGTTGCGCACGCAGGCCTGCTGGCACAGGATCTCCGTCGGGCACACCCGGGCGCAGCTGCCGCCGAGGATATTGGCCGAGAGAATCTTCTGCGCCGCGCCTTGCACGTTGTCGGTGTGGATATGGCGGATGAACGAGGGAATGTCGATCTCGCTGGGGCAGGCGTTGACGCACGGCGCGTCGTAGCAATACAGGCAGCGCGAGGCTTCCAGGTGCGCCTGGCGGTCGTTGAGCGGCGGTGCCAGGTCGCTGAAATGGCCGGCGAGGGTGGCGCCATCCTCCTGGGGATGGGGCAAGTGGTTCAGGGTCTTGATCACGGTTCAGGCCTCAGGGTTTTTTGTCGATTGCCTCTGACGGGCATTGTTTTCACATCCACTCGAACGCTGTAGCCGCTGCCGAGCAACGCGAGGCTGCGATCGGCTGCGCAGCAGGCGCAGGATCTTGAGATCGCTGAAGGCCTTCGGCCTTATCGCAGCCTGCGGCAGCGGCTACAGGTATCCGGTTTATGGGCTTGGCTCAGCGTTTGACGGCCGTCGGCTTGTGCGCCTCGGCGCGCTTGCTCAGCAGGTCGAACACCGCCGGATAGGCCGGGCGCTCGACATAACGACCCGCGCCGCGTTCGGCGCGCAGGTCACCGTCGGCCCAGACCAGCTTGCCCTGGCTGATGGTGTGGCTGGGCACGCCGCGCACGGTCTTGCCTTCGAAGATGTTGAAGTCCACCTGCTGGTGGTGGGTCTTGGCCGAGATGGTCCGTGTGCCTTGCGGGTCCCAGAGCACCAGGTCGGCATCGGCGCCGACGCGGATCGCGCCCTTGCGTGGGTAGAGGTTGAAGATCTTCGCCGCGTTGGTGGAAGTCAGGGCGACGAAGTCCTGCATCGACAGGCGTCCGCTGTTCACCCCCTCGTCCCAGAGCACGGCCATGCGGTCTTCGATGCCGGCGGTGCCGTTGGGGATCTTGCTGAAATCGTCGCGGCCGGCGGCTTTCTGCTCGGCGCAGAAGCAGCAGTGGTCGGTGGCGGTGGTGTGCAGGTTGCCCGATTGCAGGCCGTGCCACAGCGCGTCCTGATGCCCGCGGGGGCGGAAGGGCGGGCTCATCACGTAGCCGGCGGCGGTCTGCCAGTCCGGGTGGCGGTACACGCTGTCGTCCAGCAGCAGGTGCCCGGCCAGCACTTCGCCGTACACCGGCTGGCCTTTGCCGCGGGCGTAGGTGATTTCGTCCAGGGCCTCTTTGGTCGAGACGTGCACCAGGTACAGCGGCGTGCCGAGGGTTTCGGCAATGCGGATCGCCCGGCTGGCGGCTTCGCCTTCGACCTGGGAAGGGCGCGACAGCGGGTGCGCTTCCGGCCCGGTGATGCCCTGGGCCAGCAGCTTGCGTTGCAGGTGGTAGACCAGCTCGCCGTTCTCCGCGTGCACGGTCGGTACGGCGCCGAGTTCCAGGCAGCGCTCGAAGCTCGCCACCAGGGTGTCGTCGGCGGCCATGATCGCGTTCTTGTAGGCCATGAAATGCTTGAAGCTGTTGACCCCGTGCTGGCTCACCAGCTCGGCCATTTCCTCGCGCACCTGCTCGCTCCACCAGGTGATGGCGACGTGGAAGCCGTAGTCCGATGCCGACTTCTCGGCCCAGCCGCGCCACTGGTGAAAGGCCTCCAGCAGGGACTGCTGCGGGTTGGGAATCACGAAGTCGATGATCGAGGTGGTGCCGCCCGCCAGGCCCGCCGCGGTGCCGCTGAAGAAGTCTTCGCTGGCCACGGTGCCCATGAAGGGCAATTGCATATGGGTATGAGGATCGATGCCACCGGGCATCAGGTATTGGCCACTGCCATCGAGCACTTCGCAGCCTGCAGGGTTATCCAAATTGTTGTCCAGATTCTGGCCGATGGCCTTGATCACGCCGTCGGCGCACAACACATCGGCCTTATAACTTTCATCATGGGTAATAAGGGTGGCGCCACGGATCAACAGAGACATTCCGAGTTCCTCGCAGGCATGACCGGCTTATGCCGGTTCTAGTGTTCTTGTAATAAACATGCTGCGGAATTTTTATTCCTGTCAGCGGTGTCAGG